>JAYRVB010000229.1:0-8717 GCA_041918775.1 Chitinophagales bacterium | reverse complement strand
GAGCGCAGTGCCAATGGTCGCGATTTTGTACCCATTGGAAAAATCGATGGCACAAACACCATGCAAACCGCCTTTTCATTCACCGACGATCAGGTAACGTATCCGATATTATATTATCGATTAATGCAATTGGAAGCAGATACCGCTCGCAATTATTCGGATGTGATCGCCATACAATCTGATATTCGTACGGATGCTATGGTCATTAACAAGTATGACCCTGCGACGGGGCAATTGCAGGCCACCATTTTTGCTTTACACGGTGGATCTGCGCACTTAACCCTGGTGGATGTGCAGGGCAGAACAGTGGCACAATTACCCCTCACCTTACAGGAGGGCACCAATATTGCAGAACTGCAATTACCGGAGCTTTCAGCAGGTAATTATGTGTTAACGGTGAGCGGTGCCCAGCTTCAGGCTGCGGCCAGATTGATCCGTTAAGCGCAATCACATTACCTTTGCACCATGATTTCAGTGCAGAATCTCTCCATTCATTTCGGAGGTATATTTTTATTTGAGGATGTTTCCTTTACGTTAAAGGAGAATGACCGCGTAGGTTTGGTAGGCAAGAACGGGGCAGGAAAATCTACGCTCATGCGTATTTTGAGTGGTTTACAGCAGCCCGACAGCGGTCAGGTCATACTGCCAAAAGACAGCCTGATCGGGTTTCTGCATCAGGATCTGGCGAAGATGAAGGGCAAAACCGTGATGGAAGAAGCACGGACCGCATTCGACGAAGCCCTCCAGTTTGACAAACGGTTACACGAGATAGAGCACGACCTTACGGTGCGCACCGATTACGAAAGCGACAGTTACCACAACCTCATTGAGGAGATGAATGAAATAGTGCATCGCCTGGAGATCATAGATGTGGGATCCATTGACAAGCAAATGGAATTGGTGTTGATGGGACTTGGTTTTGTGCGTGAAGATTTTGATAAGCCGGTAGAAACGTTCAGTGGTGGCTGGCAAATGCGCATAGAACTCGCCAAAATATTATTGAGCAAACCCGAACTGGTATTATTGGATGAGCCTACCAACCATTTAGATATTGAAAGTATTCAATGGCTGGAAACTTATTTAGAAACATATCCTGGTGCGATCATTCTGGTGTCGCACGACCGTACATTTTTGGATAATGTAACGCGCAGAACGATCGAGATCGTGAGTCAGAAAGTGTATGATTATAACGCGCCCTATTCCAAATTCATGGAATTGCGTAAAGAACGTATCGACCAGCAAAAAGCGGCGCAAAAAAATCAGGAGCGATATATTGATCAGACAGAACGATTGATCGAAAAATTTCGTGCGAAGGCCAACAAAGCGAAATTTGCGCAGTCGCTCATTAAAAAGCTGGATAAGCTGGAAGAGGTTGAGGTGGATGATGAAGAAACTGCTACCATTCACTTTTATTTCCCAAAACCACAACGTTCCGGAAAAGTGGTTGTGGAGGGCGTAAAGGTTTCGAAGTGGTATGATGAAAAAGAAGTGTTGCGCGATCTCGATTTCACGATACATCGCGGAGATAAGATCGCTTTTGTGGGGAAGAACGGCGAAGGGAAGTCCACATTATCGAAGATCATTGCCGGTATTGAAAAATACCAGGGAGAACTCACCTTAGGTCACAATGTGCACATGGGTTACTATGCACAAAATCAGGCCGAAACGCTGAGTGGGGATGATACGGTATTTGACACCATAGACAAGGTGGCTGCCGGTGAGATACGCTCGCACATCAGAACCTTATTAGGTGCGTTCTTATTTGGTGGAGAGGCCAGCTTTAAAAAAGTAAAAGTGTTATCGGGTGGTGAGAAATCGCGACTGGCGATGTGTAAATTGTTGTTGGAGCCTTATAATTTACTGGTGCTCGATGAGCCTACCAACCACCTTGATATGCGCAGCAAGGATGTATTGAAAAATGCCATCAGCAATTTTGATGGCACGGTGATCCTGGTTTCGCACGATCGTGATTTTTTGAAAGGGATCACCAACAGGGTGTTTGAATTCAAGGATAAAAACATCAAGGAATATATCGGTGATATATATGATTATCTGGATGCCAAAAAGATCAGCAATTTAGCTGAATTGGAGCTTTCAGAAAAGCCGGTGAAAAAAGAAAAAGCCGAGCCTGTTGTTACCGAGCAGAAAGTACAACAACAGGATAAAAAGCAGCGCGATAAAGAAGTAAGTCGCGTAAAGCGCAGCATTGAAAAAGCTGAGCAGGAGATCGCAAGTGTTGAATCGTCTATCAAACAATGCGAGGCGGAAATGAATCAGGCCGATTTTTATGCACGGGCCAATACCGCTGATTTTTTCAACCGTTACAATACCCTAAAAGAAGAGCATCAACAAAAAATGGCTCAGTGGGAGCAATTACAGGAAGAGCTGGAGCGTTTGAGTGCTGTGCTTTAACACACCAACCTATCTGATGGACAAAGGCGACCTTATACAATTAGGTTTGACCATTTTGGTTTTCCTCATCTTCATCGCACTCATATATCTGTATATTACCATGCCGTTGTGGACGGCCATATCAGCTACCATGATGGTAGCGGTGATTGCCTATATTGCATCAAGGTTTATCAAATAGGATACAGCCTGCACCAGAAAAACCGGAAAGCCCTTTTTCCACCCCCATCCAGATACCGTACAATCTCCTTATCTTTGTGAAATGAAATCGCGTGTGTTACTTCTTACGATACTCAGCGTTGCGCTGGTGATCACGTCGTGTAAAAATTCTTCCCAGGATGCCATCAAAGCCAAGCGTCAGGAGGAGATGAGCAATAAGGAAAATCGTGTGAGTCCTGCGGCGATCGCTACGGCCACGATTGGGCAGAATACGGTAACGGTGAATTATAGTTCGCCAGCGGTAAAAGGTCGTCCGATCTGGGGTGATCTGGTGCCTTATGACAAGATATGGCGCACCGGTGCCAATGAGGCTACGATGGTGACGTTTACCGAGGATGTTACGATTGCGGGGCAGCCGTTGAGTAAAGACACGTATGCGTTGTTTACGATCCCTACGGCTGAGGCCTGGACGGTGATCTTCAACTTTGAGGAGCGTCAGTGGGGTTCATTTAAATATGATATCTCTGAAGATGCGTTACGTGTGCCTATGCAGCCGGTGATGCAGGACAGTATAGTAGAATCTTTAACCTTTACGGTAATTCCAGATGCCAATCAAACAGGAGGGGTCATTCGCATGCAATGGGAAAAATTGCAATTGGATATTCCGTTTGTGAATGTTGCTGAAAGTAAATAAGCTTTTTGCGTTAGCGATTTCAGTAGAAGTATATTTCCACAAAAGAGATCGTATTTGACGGTGTGCTTACCGAGTCGATCACTTCACCTAATTCGGGGTGGGTGCATTTGATGTAATAATAATCTTCACCAAGTCCGTTTATTTCTGCGTAGCCGAGTGAGTCGGTGATGCGTGATGCATCTGGATAATAATCCAGCAACAGGTCTTCGTAAGCTGCATATATTTTAATAGAAGCGCCGCTTACCGAACTATCTGCAACAGGAGACAGATCATATACATGATACACATCAAATTTGATGGTTCTGTTGAGGTTTTCAAATCCATTCAGATCTTCATACACCGGTTCTTCTGTATTGCATGCAGCAAGTGCGATACCGAAGAGAAATAACAGGTATATGAAAAGTTGTTTCATTATTCGATCTTAGTAAACTGATAGGCGCCATTTACCGCTCCCCACACTTGTTTTCCGGAGGCATCCCAACCTCTGTCCCACGACAACAGCATGTGTGCATCAATACGCACTTCGCTGGTAGCATAGGAAGCGCCGCGGAGGGAGCTTGGGCAGGATAATTTTCCGGTTTCGCCGATAAATGTTTTTGTGTTGCTATGATACTTCAAAACAATGGCACAACCATCACGCAACTGTAAATTTTCAAAGCTGAGGGCGCGGAGTTTGGTAGAATCTTTCCAGGCATTTGCTACTGCGGCAGGTTCAGGAAATTCATACACCCGACTTTCAAAAACTGAATCGTTGATCTGCACAACCTGATACACCCTTTGGCGATAGGGTTTATCCATTGCCGTTGACATAGCCTGTTCAACATATAGCCAATATCCATCGGTGCGCTGCGGCCAGATAGGCGACATGTGTAAACGAATATCGAAATAGTTGCTATCGGCTATGCTTTGTGCTTCACTGCTGAAGGAGCCTGTCATGTAGTTACATAATACTCCATAGGCATTATTTTGTGCAGTGCTGAAACGCAATCCTAATGCGAGTGCAAACACAACACAAATACCCTTTATGGTCATCCACTTTTGTTTGAACATACATCTATTATTAGCGCAACAAAGTTACGGTGCCTTTTAACACGAATTGTGTTCCGGGCTCATTGGCTTTCTCGTAGGTAACGATCCAGATATACATACCGATCTCCTGAGGTTTGCCGTCGTAGGTGCCATCCCAACCACGAGTAACATCGCTTGTTGCAAATACCTGCTGGCCCCAACGGTTATAAATTTCAAATGAGAAGATGGGATAGAATATCGGATTGAGGATATTGAACATATCGTTCAGGCCGTCGGCATTTGGCGTAAAGGCGTTAGGTATGATCAATTCAGATTCTGTCATGACCACAATAATGCTGTCGGGTTCGGAGATACATCCATTTTCCTCACCGGTCACATAAAATACATTTTCCTCACCCACACTGTACGCGAGTGTAGAAGCGCATGTAGGGCAGTTGACATCTGCTGCAGGAGTCCAGGAGAAATTGACATCATCGCCGATGATCACTTCCACTTCGAGGAGGGCTAGTGCGCCATCGTTGACAAAAACCGTATCCGGAAATGCATTAATGACCGGTGCTTCGTAAACGAATGCCTGAATAGGTTCACTTTTTCCGGTGCAACCGTTGGCATCGATCACTGTGACATAATATATGCCGGTACTATCTACCGTAAGTGTATTTGTTCCTGTGGCGAGTACACTATCAGAAGCATCAGTCCATACATAAGCATCATAGCCTGCGGGCGCAGTCATAGTGGTGAGGTAGCAACCTTCAAACGGACCGAGGTCGAGCACCGGTGCCGGATTTACGGTAACGGTTTGTGAAACGGTATCGGTCATATCGCACACATCGTGGATCACGGAGGTATAGGTGGTGGTGGTGGTAGGTGAGACCCAGTGCACGGGTTCGTAAACACCGCCCGGCAACCATTCATATTGATAAGGTGGCACGCCCCATATACCGGAAGCAAAGAGGTCGATGGTATCACCTTCGCAGATCACAAAATCGGGGTATTCAGCAGATTGAATTGGATTTTCTTCCACTGTTTTTCCTTCAATGGTGATGACCCAGCTTCCTGATGGCATAAAATGACAGAGGATACTGCAGGGCGGTTGCGTACAAGAGCAGTGGTAGGTACGCATTTCGAAAGTGAAATTATAATCATCGCATTGTGGAGGTATACAGGCGATGGTGTTGAACATATCCAGATCGACACCATAACAAGTTCCTGCACTATCGCCCACAGGCGGCAGACAGGTCCAAAAGGAACCCGGTGCCGGAGAGTCGTCGCAAATACCAAGTATACGAAAAGCGGCTTCGCTCATCAGGCAATCGGTTACAAAAAAGCATCCAAAGTTTTGCGAATAATAGGTGCCATCAAAATAGGCAGCGGTAAGGGTAGTTTTTCCGGGTACGATGATATCCAGTGTATAATCGCAATAATCCGTTTCGCTCCAGCAGGTTCCATCAAATTCGAAGCCGATATCGGAGGCGGTATACACAGCTTCTCCGATCAATGTAGGATCTATCACCACCGGATACATGCGTTCGGCAGCGAGCAACCATTTTACCTGCACGCGCATGCGGAGGATATATCCGGTTTCCGTAGGAATAATCTGATAGCCGATAGCATCCACCTGATCTTGCAGGTGTGTTTTATTTTTTTGTTGGTCGAGCACCACCGGTCGTTCCATACGCAACATGCGCAAGCCGAAACTATTTTTCACCACCACATCGCCTTTCCAATCGCCATTGGCGAGATAATATCCATTTTCATCCTCAGGCACCAATGTAAAGCCTGTGGGCAGATCGATATGGTCATCAATGATCAGATAGTCGGCAGTAGCATCAATGGTGGAACGATCGTAAATGATAAAATTTGTTTTGATCGCTTTTTGTCGCACAGCGATCTCTGCATCCATTCCGCTGAATACATTCTTTATCCATACACCATCTCTACCTGCGGTATGATCATTGGTGGTATACAATTGTGGTGTTGTATATGTATTTCCCTTCTGATAATAACATTGCATGTTGTGGTTATACCTGAAATCGAGGTCTTTCACCCGAATGGAAGTGCTGTTATTTACCAGATCGATCTGAGTAGGTGCAGGTTGTAATGGAGCGTGGTAAATACCCTTTACACCGGTTGGTTGCAAAAGAAAATCAATGGCCCGAATATATCCGGAGGCATCCACATAATTAATAGGACCATAAGCCTGTTGAATAAAAAATTCCTTGCCGTTGGTGCCTTCTTTGATATAATATCGTGAGTCGAGCGTGCGGTATTGCAGAAGCTCGAGTGCATGTGCAGGTGCATTGACAGCCGGGATACCAAAATCAGGATGTGCATACATGGCTTCAGGCGTATGCGCCATTAACTCTTCGCTTACCTGCTGCTTTGGAATTTGCGTGATACCGTTGGTAATAGAAACGTAGTCGTTCTTTTTCACCTGCATCTGCTGTTGCCCAAAGGCATAGATGCAGGAGCTGAGGAAAAATATTACAGCTACACTTCTTTTCATAGATCAATCGCGCAACGGTCTGATACCGTTACCATATATACCCGTTAACGCACCAGGGTAATATTTCCCTGAAGCGCTACCGTTTGTCCGTTTCCACCTGTTGCGCTTACGTAATACACATAAGTACCCATCTCGAGAGGTTCGCCTTTATACATGCCATCCCAACCAAGATCAGAGCTGTTCACAATGCCCAGGTCGTCTGAAAAATAGATCAACTCGCCCCAACGATTATAGATCTGCACTTCTATATCCACCACAGCCGAACCGTATATCACGAGGAAGTCGTTAAAGCCATCGCCATTCGGTGAAAATGCGTTCGGAATATTTACGATAGGCGCGCAATTATCGATTACCTCGTTCACCAGAATATTTTTAGTGATGGTACATGCTTCATCCGGCAGGGTGATGACCACAGAATAGGTACCCTCTGCGCCCACCTCGATGGTTTGCGTGGTGGCGCCAGTATTCCACAGGTAACCTGCATTTGCATATCCTGCGTCGATGGTGACATCTCCGCCGATACAATATTCGGCTGTATCGAATTCGGTTACCGGATATTCCACAAATACCGTAACGGTATCATAACTGTTACATCCTTCATCATCTTCGGCGGTGAGCAAATAGCTTTGCGTTGAATCCGGTGTGGCAATAAAAATAAAATCGTCGGTCAGTATCTCGCCTGTTTCCAGATCACTCCATTCGTAATAAGGCACGCCAGGTGTAAGCACACTGAATGTGGCAGATGCCCCTTCACAGATCGTTTGATCCGGTGATTGTTCAACGGGCACTGTTTCAATCACTGTGATCACTTTACTTCCATTTCCTGAACCGCATTCATTGAGGGCAAAAATGCTGAGTGTATATACCCCGGCTTCATCCCAGATGATCGCCACTTCATTATTTGAGGTATCTACAATAGACCCACCGGTGATCGACCAATCGTAATAGGTGGTCAGGAAGTACGGTACTGAATACCAAACCGTATCTCCCGTACAGGCTTTTGGTGGACCGCTGATGGTTACAATAGGCACATCGATCACATGGAAGGTGATGTATTCACTCCATGGGCCGGGACAGTTATAATTGATCTCGCGCACACGAAGTGTAACATCGCCGGTTGCACCGGTGAAGTCGATAAATATCGGATTGAATGGCCAGATAAATGGTGTACCTGCGCCAAACTGGAATTGATAATTAGAATTCGGATTATACGGCACGATGGTGGCATAGCTCACAGCGCCTTCACACAAGAGGGTATCGGCAGGAATGAGTATTGGTGGATCATCAGCCGGCGCACCAATAGTAAGGTGCACGAGGGTGCCGAGTGTATTTTCCGACGGCGTTCCGCAACTGGCGATCACGCGCATGTACCAAACACCTGCATCGAGCCCCATGGCGAGGAGGTCAAAATATCCCGGGATCTCGAGATCGATAGTACCTGCTTCTGTATCTACTGTAAATCCGAGTCCACACAAATTCGCCTGCGTAAAGAACATGGCATCCAACACTTCCACACAGAATGTATTGGTATCGCAATAGGTTTCTATATCATCAAATACATTGATATCGTACGTGATGGTAATGGTTACACCTGAATCTTCGGTGATACATGCGTAAACATCTTCGATATCATTTGTTTCGATATCACATTCCTGAATACAGATCGGCCCGTATGCCGACCCGACCGCGACGGGTGAACTCGAGACGACGCGAATAAAATAATTACATCCCGGAGGCACGGTTGGCACTATACCGCTCACGGTTCCCGGAGGAGATCCCAAAGCCGGATCGTATGTGGCATTGCTGGTAAATGTACCGATCACAGAAAAGGTATCGAAACTTCCGGTGCTATCGCTCAGTTGTGCAGTATACACGTTGCCCGGTGTGTACACACCGGTTGAAAAGAATGGTACATCGATG
>JAYRVB010000228.1:0-17209 GCA_041918775.1 Chitinophagales bacterium | reverse complement strand
TAAACAATTTGGCAATGATCTCATCTGCTGCCGGAATGGCATCACCTTCGTTATCTACATTCGTAAATTCTCCCATACAGGCAAAATCTGAAAACTCCAAAGCATCAATCCCAATACCGATCACGTACGACTTGGTCAAAATACCTTGCTTGCGCATGCGTTGTACTACTTCACAAGGATTCTTCCCACACGACTCAAAGCCATCGCTAACGAGGATCAAAATATTCCTGTAATTTTTTGCATCTGCACCAAAATCATCAATGGCCTGTTCAATACTGTAAGCGATTGGTGTGACACCCTGAGGGCGTATCGACTGCACACGCGCTTTGATACCGGCGGCGTTCTTGGTTTTAAATCCTACCTCCAGTTTGGAATCCTCACAGTCGTTCACAGGTTGCGGACTCTGATGTCCATACACACGCAACCCAACCTGAATATTCGGCATATCATTCAGGCTGTCGGCAATATGACTGATCACATTACGAGCTGCCTGAATTTTAGAAGTGCGATCCAGATTTTCTCCCATACTCCTGCTCGCATCCATGATGATGAGCACACGCGTGGTTTGCCCTTGTGCAAAAACCGCTGCTGAAATACACAGCAACAGCCCTGCCAAAAGTATGTGCATGCGCTTGCTCATATTTTCAACGTAGTGGTTTTTGATGATTTGATCTGCACATTGAATTCCTTTGTAGACGCTGCTACTTTCTTGATGTTCGACCTGCTGATCACCTTGTAATTGCCCGGCAGCAATTGTATGGTTTCCGTTGTGCTGTTCAGCTGACTGTCGTATACCTTCTCCATCTTATCGTCTGTTACCAGAAACACACTGTAAATGATATTGTCTGTCGTACTTACGGTCAATCCTCCCGACAATGGCACGTCAATTTTACTTTCTATTCCACCTTTGATCTCGTAATTATCATAGTGAATAGCAGGCAATGTCAATATATCAATATCATACACACCGGAAATGTATTTCATTTTCGTATTCAGATTCTGCACATAAATAATTTCGCCTGTGGTATGATGTCTAATGACACATTGTTTTTCATTAAAGGTGGTGCCGTTACCCTCTGTGATCAACAAGGTGCCCTGAGGCACATCCACACCTACAATATTGTGCTTGCCCGGATTTAATTCTACATTGATCAACTGCACCGGAGGTGTACTGTGCACCGTAATATCATAGGTGCCTACCGGATTCAGATACAAAGTATCTGGTTGATTTTTGGCATCGGGTGTATGCACAAAATTATAGCGCACCTCGCCTGTTGCGTGATCATATAAGGTAATTTCCACGTTCTTCTCCAACGGCATTCCAAATGGATCCAGCAGGTTGATCTGTGTGGTGGTAATATTCAAGGCCTGTGAGATCACAATATTCATGGCATTGGCAAAGGTCTTTTCATTAGACGCATCATAAAATGCACCAATACATTCAAACTGCTTTTTATCTTTTTCGGCAATGCCTAAACCAATAATGAAAGGCTTGAGCGTGATGCGTTTATCGCGCAATATTTGTGCACTCGCACAAGGGTCACCATCGCAATTCTCAATCCCATCAGTGATCAGAATAATGGAATTGGCAGCCTCCGGAGAAATAAAATCACCCGCCGATAAAAACAGCGAATAGGCGATCGGCGTATAACCCTTCGGCGTGATCCCCTGCAAGGCAGATTTTATTGGCGCAGCAGAATTCCTGGCGATTGGCACTACCAATTTCGAATCCTTGCAATCGTGCAGCGATTTATCCGACTGAAATCCAAACACGCGCAGCCCGATCTCTACATCCGGTTCTGAGCGCTGAATACTATCAATGGTTTGCACAACGAGTTTTTTGGCCACTTCCCATTTGTTGGTGTTTTGCCACGGATCGATCATACTGCCACTCCCATCCAACAGGATCAGAATGCGTTTGGTCGCTTTGGGAGGTGGTGTTTGCGCAAAAGCCAAACTCCATCCCCCGAATAAAAACAAAAACAGGAATGTCCTCATGTATCCGGTCTGCCATCAGAACGCTGAAAATCAACGGCTTATTGGCAGCTCTACAGGCAAATAAACAAAAATGCTGCCGTTTTTGATGTCACTTTCCCGAAAGAGAGTCAACAGACCTTCAAATTGGTTGTATAGGATATTGAGCAGCTCACAAAATCGACCACCAAAATATTGATAATCAACGGGTTATCGTCACTTGGGGGTAGGCACTCCCTCAGCCTTTCTGCCCGCCGCAATACCAAAAAAAAATCAAACTCCAACAGCTTCGTACTTCCCGCCATGCGCTTAACCATGCTCCATAGGGGGAAGGATATTAGGGGGAAATGACCATGTGATCTGCCTGCATCTCCGAAGTTGCCCCCCATTCTGCCTCGATATCAGGCGAAACGGCAAATACCCGCAAAATCGCAATTGTACCCGCTCGCGGCTTCAACACCTGAGCGTGCAATGCGACTCATCGCGTATTGGGCCAGTTTATCAGGACTTGAGTTCGTATCAAAAATCGCCAAGTGTCTCAGCGAGTTGGGCCATGGCTTTTTCCAGTTGTTCCTTATTTGGTGCAATGCCATGCCATTCGTGACTGCCTTCCATAAAGTCGACACCACTACCCATAGCTGTGCGCATCAGGATCATCACCGGTTTGCCTTTTCCGGTGCGCGCTTTTGCTGTTTGCAATGCATCAACTACACTTGCCATATCATTCCCTTTTTCCAACATCACGATATCCCATCCAAACGCAGTAAATTTTGCATGCAGGTCGCCAAGGTCCATCACTTTTTTAGTAGGTCCGTCAATTTGCTGACCATTCCAGTCAACCGTACAAATAATATTATCTACCTGACGATGCGCGGCAAACATGGCAGCTTCCCATATCTGCCCTTCCTGTAATTCGCCATCACCGTGCAGGGTATATACCAGATGTGTATCACCATTCAGTTTTTTGGCAAGCGCAGCACCAATGCCCACACTCATACCCTGTCCAAGCGACCCGCTGGCCATGCGCACGCCGGGTAAATGTTCAGCCGTGGTCGGATGTCCCTGCAAACGGGTATTGATCTTGCGGAAAGTATTCAGTTCTGCCACCGGAAAATATCCGCTACGGGCAAGCACGCTGTACCAAACCGGAGAGATATGTCCGTTGCTCAGAAAAAACAGATCCTCACCCTTACCATCCATGTGGAAAGCAGGATCATGCTGCATGGCATGAAAATACAAGGCCACCAGAAAATCTGCACATCCTAATGAGCCCCCCGGATGTCCGCTCTGACAATTGTAAACCTGACGAACAATATCGCGACGCACCTGCGAAGCAATTTTTTCCAATTGTGGTATATCAGCCATAACGCTTTGCAACTTTATGCAAAGATACAGGAATTACCCTTTTGGGTCGATGTATGTATGTGGACAAGCACGCCCATCAGCGCAGCCTCTTTTATCCCACTTGACCAGTACAGGTACAAATAATAAATTTACCTGCTCAAATACCTCATCACCAAAAACACGGCCATGCATCCTATCTTCCATGAACTCAACATTCCTTGGTATAAGTATACAAGAGAGGATCTCAATGATCTCCCCCTGCAGCAGTCAGACAAAGACCTGCTGCTTACCGTTGGATTACCGGTAAACAGCCCCCCAAATAGTTTGCGATTTGCCGCCCCGCGCTCTGGTGGAAACAAATCCTTTAGTCGATTAAGCGACGAATGGCCGAAATTTCAAAGATCTGAAGCGGCCAAAGCCTGTGTGGTGATCGCCAGCGACAGCAATGGCAATAGTTTGTTCATCAACACCACGCCTCAGGGAAAACACCAGGTCAGTTTTTATGATCATGATTACGATATGGTGCGCTTTGTTGCAGGCAGCCTCGAAACTTTCATTCGGTGTATAGCTGCGTATATCAAATTTCAACAAGGCTTTGCACCATTCCTCCCGCAAGGCCCGTCAGCAGGCAACGCAGATTATATAAAGCTGGCGGATGAGCTCACCAACATTGAACCTCTGGCGCGTGCAAATAAGGACACCTTTTGGGAGGAAATGGTGTTTCTTGGATATTTGTAATAGACCTCTTAACTTGCTTCAGCATCTTCCCAAAGATCGCAGCATACCCCCATTAAGCATCCGCAAACACCGTTTTTATTCATAGTAATTAAGTATGCGTCGTAGAAAATTTCTTCACACCCTGGGCATGGCAAGTCCGGCCCTTATGTTAGGTCCTTCATTTTTGGAATGGCAGGCCAAATTGCCTAAACAACAATTAGGCGGCACTGTAGTGATCATTGGTGCGGGAGTTGCCGGCTTATACGCGGCAAAAGCACTACATGACCAGGGTATCACTGTTATTGTGCTGGAGGCATCCTCTGTGCATGGCGGACGTGTGCGTCCTTTACCGGGATTTGCTGATTTCCCATTGGAAGCCGGTGCCGAATTTGTCCTCGGCAAAGTTAATGCAGCCGGAGATCCACCGTCATTTTTATGGAGCTCGATCGATGCCTATGATCCTGATCTGTTGCTCGAATATGGTAGTCATAAAGAAATGTATGATATCGATGGTGTCATCAAAACAGATCCATATTGGGATGCCGGTCTCGAAAATTGCTGGCAATTTTATCTGAATATGTATGCATATACAGGTGACGATATTTTAATGAGCGAACACCTGGAAACCGAATACGGTGTCACGCCTACTCACCCTTATTGGCATTTTTATGAAGCCTGGATCGGCTCCGAATTCGGCACAAGCATCGATCGCATCGGAATGAAAAGTATCGCGATCAGCGAAGTACTGTGGCTGACCGGTGGTAAAGATTTTTTACTGGATACAGACTACCTCGGTTTAATGGAAACACTCTTCTTTGAACCTATTCTGGACAAGATCCAATACAACAGAGTAGTCACCAGTGTGCTATACGATAGCGATGGAGTGATCGTTAGTTGCGCCGACGGGTCTATGCATTTTGGTGATAAATGTATCGTTACAGTGCCGCTCACCATACTCAAAGAAAATAGCATCAGCTTCTCCCCTGCCCTGCCAACGACAAAACAAAACGCGATCGATACACTCGACATGGGTGCAGGCATGAAGCTGTTCCTGAAATTCAGCAACAACTTTTGGGGCAGTGATATTGGCGATATTACCGTTGATGGGTACACCACCTTTATCTGGGCACCCGGTATCGACAAAACTGCTGCGACCAATAATGTGTTGATCTGTTTTATCATGGGCGAAAATGCCGAATACATGAGCGCATTGGACGCCGGTGCTATTGATGTTGCCCTCGCCGAACTGGATGCATTATTTGATGGTGCTGCAACTGCCAATTATGTGGATGGATATATTCAGGACTGGGGGAAAGAACCTTATATAAAAGGCGCATATTCCTTCCCGGCTCCAAATACCTATATCACAGTAACCAATACCACAAGAATAGACCTGGCCGAACCTATAAATTGCGTGTTGTTCTTTGCCGGAGAGGCCACCAATAATAATCACCCTTCTACCGTACATGGCGCATTGGAAAGCGGTGCACGTGTTGCAGAAGAGATCATGGCATGCGGATTTAATTCGATCGCATCGGATTCCGAAGCGGCATTTGTTCGCGCATATGCGCATAACAATATCGCTTACTTCGCGATCACCGGAAAGACAGAAGGTAAATGGACGCTCATGCTCACTTCCATGGAAGGGAAACAGGTACAGCTCTTTATGGAGGCAGAGCAAATAATATCCGCGCAGGTATTTAGTTTTCCATTACACCAATTTGCAGCAGGAAATTATATACTCACTGCCTATCAGAACAACGCGTTGAAATGCAGCGTGATGATCAATAAATCCTGATCAGGATTTATCTTCCAGGAGTCTCTCTAGGGCATACATTTCATCCCGCAATCGCGCAGCTTCCAGAAAATCCATGTCCTTGGCGGCTGCGAGCATTTTCTTTTTGGTATCTGCAATCGCTTTTTCCAATTGTGGCTTGCCCATCATCGCAACCACCGGGTCTGCAACCATGCTGGCCGGTGAAATATCCTGTGGTTCAATATACGGCTGTATGCCTTTCTTCGGATCGCGACCGATCGTGAACACCTCATCCGTTGATTTGATCACCGTGCGCGGTGTAATACCATGCTCTGCATTGTAGGCCATTTGTTTTGCACGCCTGCGTGTTGTTTCATCTATAGTGCGTTGCATACTTTCAGTGATCTTATCCGCATACATGATTACGCGACCATTTTCATTTCGCGCAGCCCTGCCCGCAGTTTGCGTCAGGCTTCGCGTATTGCGCAAAAATCCTTCCTTATCTGCATCCATAATGGCTACCAACGACACCTCGGGCAGATCCAGTCCTTCGCGCAGCAAATTCACGCCTACCACCACATCGATGCGCCCTATACGCAGATCGCGGAGTATTTCTACTCTTTCCAACGTTTCCACTTCACTATGAATATATCTGCAGCGCACGTTCATACGCAACATATATTTGGATAGTTCTTCTGCCATGCGTTTCGTCAGGGTAGTAACTAATACACGCTCATCTTTCTTGATGCGCTCACCGATCTCATGTAACAGATCATCTACCTGATTCAATGTCGGACGAATCTCGATAGGCGGATCCAGTAATCCCGTCGGACGCACTACCTGATCCACCACTACACCACCGCACTGATTCAGTTCGAAATCAGCCGGGGTCGCACTTACATAAATAACCTGGTTGAGCAGCGACATGAACTCATCAAAATTTTGCGGGCGGTTATCCATCGCACTCGGCAATCTGAAACCATATTCTACCAGGTTCATCTTACGGGCCCTGTCGCCACCATACATCGCACCGATCTGCGGCACGGTTACGTGACTTTCATCGATCACCAGTAAAAAATCATCCGGAAAATAATCGATCAGACAAAACGGACGCTGCCCCTTTGTGCGTCGATCGAAAAATCGGGAATAGTTTTCGATACCTGAACAATACCCCAGTTCTTTGATCATCTCCACATCAAAATTCACCCGCTCACTCAATCGCTTTGCCTCAATGAACTTTCCGATGCTTTCAAAATATTTTACCTGGGCATCCAGTTCCCCATAGATCTCCTGTATAATGGAAGGCAGTATATCTTTAGGTGCGATATACAGGTTTGCCGGGAAAATCGCAATGTTCTGCTGCTTACCGGAAGGCTTCCCATTTTCAGGATTGATCACTTCGATCTCCTCTACCTCATCTCCAAAAAATGTCACCCGATAGGCGATATCGGCATAGGCCGGAAAAATATCCACCACATCGCCGTTCACCCTGAAATTTCCGCGCTTGAATTCAACTGAAGCACGCGAATACAAAGCATCCACCAATCGATGCAACAGAAAATTGCGCGATATCTGATCCCCTACATTTACACGCACGATACTCTCCTTGAACTCGGCCGGATTTCCCATACCATAAATGCAACTTACCGTAGCTACCACGATCACATCGCGTCTGCCGCTTTGCAAACTTGAAGTGGTCTTCAATCGCAGTTTTTCCACTTCAGCGTTGATCGACAGGTCCTTTTCGATATAGGTATCGGTTGTGGCGATATACGCCTCCGGCTGATAATAGTCGTAGTAACTGACAAAATATTCCACGGCATTATCCGGAAAGAACTGCTTGAACTCGCCATACAATTGTGCAACAAGCGTCTTGTTGTGCGAGAGGATCAGCGTAGGTTTCTGGGTCTGCTGGATCACATTGGCAATGGTAAAGGTTTTACCACTACCTGTCACCCCAAGCAGCACCTGTGCAGGTTCGCCGGACTGTATGCCTTCTGTAAGTTGTTTGATGGCCGCAGGTTGATCACCTGTTGGCGTATAATTGCTGGTAAGTTTGAATTCCATTGGACAAAAGCGCAGTAAAATACAAAAGGCTGCGCGAATGGCAGCATATAATCAACATTAAATTCTCAAAAACGTTTCCGTAATTTTGCCAAAAATAGAATTATGCGTTTTAGAGAGATCACAGCGATCACCGGGTTAGGCGGACTTTTCAAGATGGAATCTCAAAAGCCCAGTGGCCTGATCGTGACCAGCTTATCAGAAGGTTGGACCAAATTCGTATCGAATCGTCAGCACCTGTTCAGCCCCCTCGACAATATTGCCATCTATACCGATGATGATACCATGCCATTACTGGATGTTATGTTAAAAGCATATGCCCAAAAAGATAGCAACCCACCGGTAGATGCAAAATCCGACAACGATGCACTTTCCGCCTGGTTTGAGCGGGTATTACCTGAATACGACAAAGAGAAAGTACATATCAGCGACATTAAAAAATTCATCAAGTGGTTCCATATCCTGGATGAAAAGGGTGTTTTACAGGAAGAGGCTGAAGAAATGCAAAAAGCAGAAGCTGAAGCAGCTAAAACGGAAGAAAATACACCGGAAGCTTAACGGCCAAACCGAAATAAAAAAAGGCTGTCTCGAGAGGGGCAGCCTTTTTTGATGTGTTGATTTGCTGATGTGTTGATTTGCTGATGTGTTGGAGTGCCCGCCGCTCTACTTACACATCAGCACCTCAGCACATCATCTATTCCCGCTCTGCCTCATTTCTGTCATCACCAAACAGCAACCTGCCGCGCAGCTACACCTGAGGCTGACCTGATGTGTAAGATATAGTTCCCTTTTGGCAGATCATCATGCTCAATCCGGATCGGTTGCATGCCGTCCTGCGACTGCACACGTACAACTTCCTGACCGTTCATGGAGATCACCTGAATATCTATTTCCTCCAGGCTATAACAGCTGATCACCCAGGCACCCTGTGTATACAGGATCTGCTCAACAGCTAATGGTGATGAAATTTGTAATGGGATATTTGTGCTGTCTTCAGTCACCATGATCTTATCGTAATAAATATGATCGCCTGTGGCATTCTCTTCATTATTGCTTGCATTGGCTGCCATGTAAAAAGTGACATCTCCTGAACTCGAACCCGGTTGCCACTCGAATGTCCAGGTAGCTGTATCGGTTGCTGTAGTGCCTTCTTCCTTATGCGTGATGTATTTCCCGCCACCGGTTAACTTGGTGCGATCGCCATCCACGATAAACATAACCCCCATTTTGTCGCCTTCCTCATTTTGCGGAGAAGCCTGAAATCCGAATTTAACCACACCACTATCTATCACCTGTACCGTGATGGTATAAATGGAATCCCTCAAGTAACCTGAGGCAGGCACATTCGTGCTGATCATCCCTACTCGCTCTACTGCAGTACCCGTATGACATTCCACGTGCGCACAGGTCTGCTCATCGCCGGGCGATCCGGTATTGCCGGAGGGCGCTCCATCGGTTTTAGCATGTGTGATCTGTCGGATACCGCTTAACATCATGATCGATCCCATCAGCATTAAGGCGCTGAATTTCCAATTTCTTTTGAGCATAAGGCAAAACTACATGTTAGATGTTGAAACCCGATTATCGAAAACAAGTTCACCCTTAGGGTTCACTGGCCAAAATTTGCGCCGCAGCCTGTCCCGATTTTACCGGATAAATCACGCGATCAATAATCCCTTTTTCATTCACAATAAACGTTACCCTGTGTATGGTAGTGATGGTGCGTCCCATAAAGAGTTTTTCACCATACACCCCAAACTTATCTGAAATGTTATACCCTTCATCCGCCAGCAAGGGATAAGGTAATTTGAACTTGTCGGCAAACTTCTTTTTACTACTCACGGGTGCATGCGAAATTCCAAACAACAGATATCCGGCCTTTTTTAATGCCCCATAGTTGTCGCGTAGATTACACGCTTCCTTGGTGCAGGTCTCGGAGTCGTCGTTCGGATAAAAAAACAGTATGTATCGTTTCCCTTTCAGGTCTTTAGATGAAACGATATTGCCGGATTGGTCAGGCAGCGAAAATACAGGTACTTTTTTCCCCGCTGCTAAAAACTCAGGTGTTTCCATCAGAAATTCGGACGCAGGTGACTGGTTGCGTAAAAGGCATTGATATGCTGTACGATCTCTTCAGGGTCGTCTGAAACGAAAAACAGATCCAGGTCTTCTTCGCTGATATTATGTTCCTTATGGAGCATGGTATCACGCATCCACGAGAGCAATCCCTTCCAATACGTTTTTCCCACCATGATCACCGGAACGCGCTCTATCTTATGCGTTTGGATGAGGGTAAGTGCTTCAAATAATTCATCCAGTGTGCCGAAACCGCCGGGCATAAAAATGAATGCCTGCGCATACTTCACCAGCATGACCTTGCGCACAAAAAAATATTTGAAATTGATGAGTTTATCGCTATCGATATATGGATTGTGGCTTTGCTCGTAGGGCAATTCAATATTTAATCCCACCGACTTGCCCCCTTCTTTATAGGCGCCTTTATTTCCGGCCTCCATGATACCCGGACCACCACCGGTGATGATACCAAAGCCTTCGCGTACTAATCGGGTGGCCAGTTGCTCGGTCAACTTATAGTATTTATGATCAGGCTTCGTGCGCGCCGATCCGTATATAGAAACACATGGTCCGATCTTATCCATGGTCTCAAATCCATCTACAAACTCGGCCATGATCTTGAACATGCGCCAGCTCGATTGGGCGCTCAACTCGGTCCAATCTTTTGTTTTAAACAGCTTCTTTTTTCTGTACTCCTTAGCCATAATTAATTGTCAGCTTTTATCTCTGCAGCAGTTGCTGCGGGCTTTGAAATTAGCAATAATCCAAGATAGGTCAAAATACCATTGATCAGCAGGAGCTCATAACCGATCTGATACCCGTTGAACCACTCAGCTGCATGCGCATTGATGAAGTAGCACAACACAGGTGGCACCAGACAAACCGGCAATACCCAGGCATTGTGTAAAGCACGGCGATTACTCAAGCCAAAGGCAAATAATCCCAGCAACGGCCCATATGTATATCCGGCTGCCACAAACACCTGGTTGATCACACTGTCGTTGTTAATTGCATTGAATACCACGATCACCAGTAATAACAACACGGCAAATGCCACATGGATCAGATGCCGCTTCCGTTTATGCTCGGGCGTTTCCTTTACGGAAGTATCCCACCCAAGCACGTCGATACAAAATGAGGTAGTGAGGGTGGTCAGTACCGAATCGGCACTGCTGAATGTGGCCGCAGAAATCCCAAGTATAAATACGATGGAGGCAAACACCCCCAAATGATCAAGCGCCAATATCGGAAACAGATGATCTGCACGCGCCGGTATACTTAGCTGAATACTTTCAGCGTAGGCATATAATAAGGCGCCTAACGAAACAAAAAACAAATTGATAAAGATCAACACCACACTAAACCACATGATATTCTTCTTCGCCTCGGGTAAAGTGCGCATACTTAAATTCTTCTGCATCATGTTTTGATCCAGCCCCGTCATCACAATGGCGATCAGCGCACCACTGATGAACTGTTTGAAAAAATAATTTGGCAGTTGCGGATCCCAGAAGAATATCCTGCTATGGGGACTCTCTTTTACGGTTTGCACCAGACCGCCAAGGTCGAGATGCATGGCATGTGCAATGGCAAATATGCTTAATAAAACACCGGCCAATAAAAAAGAGGATTGCAGGGTATCGGTCCAAACCAGTGTTTTTATACCCCCTTTATACGTATACAGCAGGATCAAAATAATGACCACCGTAACCGTAACCTCAAACGGAATATGCCACTGGTCAAAAATAAACAGTTGCAATACCGTAGCAGAAATGTACAAACGAAATGCAGCGCCGATCAACCTCGACAACACGAAGTACAACGAACCCGTAACCTGCGCATTTTTGCCGAACCTGCTACCGAGATAAGTGTAAATGGAAGTGAGTTGCATACGATAATACAAGGGCAACAACACCTGTGCGATCACCAGATATCCGAGCAGATAACCAAACACCATTTGCATGTAACCGAACTGCGCAGTAGCAACATTACCCGGCACCGACACAAAAGTGACTCCGCTTAAAGAATCGCCGATCAAACCAAAAGCCACTGCATACCAGGGCGACATTTTATTGCCGAGGTAATAGGCATTATCCGTTGCCTTGCGTGAAGTGAACCACGAAATGGTAAACAGCAGGGCGAAGTATGCCAACAGTACGCCTAAAAATAAAAATCCCGACATAAAGCCTGTATTCGGCATGCAAGGTAATAGATTGGCAGGGGGTAACCTACCCACTTATGCACATAAAAAAAGGATGGTATGACCCATCCTTATATCATTTCGAGAAGCGTCCGATCAGGACTTTCTTTTTTTCACTTTATTAATGTGTTTAGGACCGGGACAACCTAAGATATCCTTAGTGGTTGTGCGGAATCCTTCATCGATACCTTTAATGATGTTTCGGCTGAAAGTAAGGCCAAGCCACATATACATGTCCGTATTTGTTGGATCGCCACGCCAGTCGTTATTGTCATAATTAAATGGCTCACCGAGCAAAAATTCTCCACTGCGATTAGACAAGTTGTAGGCGTCGATACCATTCGATTCGATGAGCAGGTTTCGATTCACGTAGGTGCGACTTACATCGTCCAGATAATCTGTGAATGTCCATCGGGCACCATATTCCAAACCAACATTCCAACGCTCGGTAAGTGCGAATTTAAAACCAACTCCGAAAGGAATGGCAAACTCATATAAGCGATAGAAATCACGTTCCGGAAAGTATTCAGAACCCTGACCTTCAGTGCCAAGTGGTTGAAGATCGTACCATTCTCCCTCATAGAAAGCCTGCGGATTAAAATGGAATCCGGCAAGTCCTGCATATGCATAAGGTGAAAAGCGCTGTGCAAATTCCACCGGGCGATATCCAAAGAAATAATATTGAAAAGTAAAGGCAGCTTCTGTAACCGGAGAGGTAAAGCTCAGGTTACGCGCTTTCAGGTTTGCGCGATCACTATTCTTATCTGCACCGGAAACTGTTCCACTATATACATTGAATTTGAGTGCCATCTTGTGATCCAGGTGGTACTCAATGAACCCTCCATAAGCTAAATGCGATTCTTTTGGCACCACATAATCGTGGGTCATATCACCGTAATAGTTAGCCACACCGCCCATGATACCAACTTCAACATATTGCATTTGAGCGGATACCGTACCGGTGACGAGGAGTAAAGCGAGGAGTTTAGTTACTTTCATCCGTTTCTGGCGCATCTTAGGGTAACAAAGTTAGCAAATTACACTTGACAATTGTCATGCTCACCGATAAATAACCGGAAAAATGACACATTTATTGTAGTATATGTATAGAATATAGCACAAACAGCGCCACTCAGAGTTTGAGGTTTACACCCGGGCACTGCATTTTTTTGCGCGACTTGCGCAATCCCGGTTTCTTCGGATTATCGCTGGCTTTATACTTCTTGGCGTCCCAACCCTTTACTTCATGGTTGCGGCTCAGGGTCATACCGGTAAAGATGTACCAGTCCTTATTGGTATCATCACCCCGGTATTTCTTATCGTCGCGGAGGATCTCCGTGCCGCCATTCATCTCGTCTGTCCTGTTGGACAACTGCCAGGAGATATCGCCATTATCCGCCAACAGGAGCTCCTTGGCGATATAGGTGGTGCTCACATCATCCAGATAATCTGTAGTGGTTTTCCGGTAGCCGATCTCAAGACCAATGTTCCAGTACTTGTTCAGTGAGCCTTTGATACCAAATCCCACCGGGTAGCTGTACTGCTGCAATGGATAGCGTTTACGGTCGGGATAAGCCGGATTGCCCTGCCCTTCTGTGCCGAGGGGTTGCAGATCGTACCAAACGCCGTTGTACTGCGCCCTCGGATTGAACCTGAAAGTTGCGATCCCGAAATACACGTATGGCGAGGCTATATTCCAGCGGTACTTTGGATTGTAGCGCTTCAGAAACACCTCAAACACGGCATTGGCCTCATATACAGGCGATACAAATTGCAGGTTCCGCTCCTGCTTCCATTCTTCGGTAGAGTTATCATCGTTTCCGCTGATGAAACCTGCGTACAAGCCGGTTTTCAGTCCGAACCAATAATTGAGATTGAACTTATAATACCCACCAAAAGCTGTATGTGTCTCCTTAGGTACAAAGGCCACCGGAGCCAGGTCGCCCTGGTAGTTGCTGGCACCGCCAAACACCCCGATCTCAAGGTATTGTTGCCCATAGAGCAGGGGCGACAAAGCGGCCAGAATGATTAGGAACAATGCTTTTCTCATGAACTTGAACGATGGTGCTAAAAAGGGATGCACACAAATTTGCAAAAAAAGTGCCCAACCCTGTTCAGAATAACGCAAAGTTAGAACGAAAGGATGGGTATATCGAATGTCACTTTTTAGACGTTCTCTGTTGGTTCATCCAATTGTGTCTATTTTTGCCCATAGCCTGATGCATCATGAAATCTAAAAAGACCTCCATCCTATTGGCCCTCCTGGGCGGCAGTGCCGGTGCCGATCGCTTTTACCTGGGGCAGCAAAACAGTGGATGGCTTATCCTGTTGAGCTTCTGGGCGGTGCTACCCGGTGCGATCTATGGGGTGATCCGCTTTAACCTGGTGCCCAACTGGGAGCCCTTCCTGCTAGCCAAATACGCCCTGCCCATCCTCTTCCATGTTTTCGCCATGGGGCGATATCTGGTCATGAATGAGCAAAAATTCATGTCACAAGATGCCTCAAAAGGAAAATTTTCACCATTGGTGATCGGCTGCTTCGTTGTTGCGGCGATCTTTGCCGTGGGTGCGAGTCGTATGATTGCTACGGTGCAAAAACCTGATATCGACGCGGCCAGCACAAAGGGCGAAATAGATGCCATCACCCTGTCACAGGAATTCCGAAAAGATGAAGAAGCTTACCGCAAAAAATACGATAACCAGGCCTTTGAAGTGAGTGGCGTGATCGCCGAAACCGGCATGGACTTCGAAACCGGTGCCTATTTTGCCCTCAAAGGCATGGAAGGCGATCCTTTTGGTATCAAGTGCCTGTTTGCCCCCGACCACCAGACAGAACCCGAACAGGTACATGTGGGCCAGGAAGTACGCGTTAAGGGTTTCATCAACGGAAATAAATTGGAAAACTGCACCATATTGAAATAAACGGCCATTTCTTTCCATGTTCTTTGTACCTTTCTCCCTCACACTAAAGCATAACAGGTGAACCTTCCCTCACAATGGATGGAACAAGCGGTTGAGGCATTTGCCAAACTTCCGGGCGTAGGAAAAAAAACTGCCCTGCGTTTGGTATTGCACATGATGAAACAACCCAAAGACCAGGTGGATGCATTCGCCGCTGCCATGGTCAAATTGAAAACAGATATTCACTATTGCCCCAATTGCCATAATATTTCAGACGCTCCGAATACATCGTGCACCATCTGTGCATCTCCGCGACGCGACCATACCCTCATCTGTGCCGTGGAAAGTATTCGCGACCTCATTGCCATTGAATCCACAAATCAATATACCGGCGAATATCATATTTTAGGCGGTGTGATATCACCCATCGAAGGCATTGGGCCTGAACAATTATTTCTCGATGATCTGATCGCTAAAGCGAACAGCGGCAAATACACAGAGATCATCATGGCCCTCAATCCTACCATTGAAGGTGATACCACTGTATTTTATATCTCCAGAAAAATAGCCGCAAGCAAAGTAAAAGTAACTTCCATCGCAAGAGGTATTGCCTTCGGTGGCGAATTGGAATATACCGACGAACTCACCCTCGCACGGTCATTGGCTATGCGCAGACCTTATGATAATTATATCCCCGACAACGAATGATCTCCCTCTCTGTCATTATTGTCAATTACAACGTCAAGTATTTTCTTGAACAGGCTATTCGTGCCTGCTTACTTGCCTGTAAAGAAATAGATGCAGAGATCATTGTGGTGGATAATCAGTCGCAGGATGGCAGTGTGGAACACATGCAACAAAAATTCGGAAATGGAACACCGGAAACACCATTGCATATCATTGCCAACACCATCAATACCGGATTTTCGAAAGCAAACAATCAGGGAATTGCACTCGCTAAAGGAAAATATATTTTGCTGCTTAACCCTGATACCGTTGTAGCAGAAGACACCTTTCGCAAGTGCATCGCGTATATGGATGCACATCCGAATTGTGGTGGCTTAGGCGTACGCATGCTCGATGGCACCGGCAATTTCTTACCGGAAAGCAAGCGCGCGTTCCCAAGTCCTGAAGTGGCTTTCTACAAAGCATTTGGTCTCGCTAATGCCTTTCCACGTTCACGCGTGTTCGGGAAATATCATTTAGGATATCTCGATGAAAAAAACACACACGAAGTAGAAGTGCTGGCAGGTGCATTTATGATGATACGTGCAGAGGTGTTGCAAAAGATCGGACTGCTGGATGAAACGTATTTCATGTATGGTGAAGATATCGACCTGAGCTATCGCATCGTGCAGGCAGGCCATACCAATGTATATTTTGCAGATGCCCCCATACTGCACTACAAAGGTGAAAGCACAAAAAAAGCGAGCTTTAATTATGTGCGGATGTTCTATACCGCCATGAAAATTTTTGTCGATAAATATTTTAGTGGTCCACGCGCAGGAATTTTCATCTTTGTGATCAACGTGGCCATTTATATGCGTGCCGGCATTGCAGCCATGGCCCGTATGTTAGGTAAAATGGCACAACCTCTATTAGATGCGGTTTTGTTTTTTGCCGGATTATTCGGTGTGAAACTCTATTGGGAATATTACATCAAGTACATCGCCGGAGGCACCTACCCCGATTCTTATTTATACATCAACACGCCTTTATATATTTTCATTTGGTTGCTCATGATCTTTTTGATGGGCGGTTACGATCGAAATACTACCTCGGGCAGATTGGTGCGCGGTATGGCATTAGGCACATTGGCTATCGCCGCAGTGTATGGTTTTTTACCGGAACACCTGCGCTTTAGTCGCGGTATGATCATTGCCGGTGCGGCACTCAATACCATACTTCTGTTAGCGGCCAGAGGTTCCATCCATTTTTTACAACATGGCAATTTCCGT
This sequence comes from Chitinophagales bacterium, assembly GCA_041918775.1. Classification (GTDB taxonomy): domain Bacteria; phylum Bacteroidota; class Bacteroidia; order Chitinophagales; family BACL12; genus UBA7236. Next base: position 219 of record JAYRVB010000228.1, on the reverse strand, counting down.
TTTGGCGAAGCGCCTGTCAAACGCATCCTGATCGCCGGTAGTTCCGCTGAATGTCATCGCACACATCAATTATTACTACAATTACAATTAGGTAATCAGGTGATCGGCTACATCGATGCACAAGAGGAAAATACAGTGCATCCGCTCAGCCTCGGTAACATGCGCGATCTTCAACTGATCATTGACACTTACCAGATCAACGAGCTGATCTTTTGCGCC
>JAYRVB010000227.1:0-4668 GCA_041918775.1 Chitinophagales bacterium | reverse complement strand
TATGGTGTCGGTGGCAAAGATCAGCTCCATAGAAAAAGACAGGGTGCGCATAGCCGATAAGCGACTTCCTCTCAGTGATACTTATAAAAAGGCGTTTTTAGAAATCATTGGGGCCTGAACAAGTAACAATTATGGTAAAATTTATTGGAAGCTATCTCAAATTGCTTTTAGTGTTCTGTAAATGCTATCGTCTACCTGCTGCAATGGTTGTTACTTCAGGGAGATTTAGAAATGCAGGGACACGGAGGGCACTAAGAAGACACGGAGGGCACTGAGAAATACAATAAATAATGGATTAGTGGCTATAATTAAATAGCTACTCCCGGGTGTAAAAACCGAAGAATATTTTCACAAATACATTTTACCTCACGCTTCAGTGTTCCGGTGCTTTACAGCATGGATCCAGTTTGTCGTATGCCTCTTTTATCGGCGGCACTTTATCTGCAGTATATCCGGCCTGCACGATCGCCTGACGGATGGCATCTGCATTGGTCTTGCCGTCGTCGAACTTTACACTCACGATCTTCGTTTCCAGATCGAGTTCAGCAAACTTTACGCCTTCAATGCCTTCAACCGCTTTTTCGATCGAAGCCTTACAATGTCCGCATACCGCAGAGGTCTGTATCTCTACATAGGCCTTCGAAGATGTTTGCGCATGCACAGATATCAAAGCGGCTAATACTAAGCCGAGGGTGATGATGAACTTTTTCATATGGTCAAATTTAAGCATTAAATGGAATTGTTTATATTAAAGTGAATAGCGCAAGCCGGCATAAAACATGCGCGGCATTAAAGGTGCATAGATCACACCGGCATCAAAATCCTCTCCAAATGGATCGGTTGCATCAATGATCGGGTTGTGCTGCGTAAATCCTGTGATGTTCTCAGAACCGACATAGATCTCCAAAGCATCAAAATTCTTGGTTACCTGTGCCATCATCAACACATATGGCGCCGAGAACGCACCCAGCTCATGGGCCGCATGGTTGTCCGACATATCCGGCAATCTGCTCTGTCCATAAAACTGTGTGGTGAAATCAAATACCAGGTCCGGTTGCCTCCATTCGTAAGCCAGATTCACCAGTCCGCGATGCCTGAACGTAAGAGGCACCTCGCGCAGCTCACCCTGATAGGTGCTCTTCGCATCCACATATTTATAGGCTGCACGCACATCGAATTTTTTCACCGGTGTATATTCAATTTCTGCCTGCAGCACCTGAGTAAACGCCTTTCCATTCAGGTTATACACCTGTATCTCATTGGCCGAAGCATCCAGATCTACCACTACCTGCTCTACAAAATCCGTACGGTATCCATCAAGTGTAAACACCCCTTCACGATCAAACCATTTGAATCGCTGTATAACCGACAATCCATAATTCCAACCCTCTTCCGGCCTCAACGATTCAGTCACTACTAATGTGCGGTTGCTGGTTAACCAGGCCGTATTCTCCACCAGAATATTCGCTACGTGATACCCTTTTCCTGCAGAGGCCCGCAAAGTTAGTTGCTTGGTTGGATTATACTTTAAATGCAATCGCGGCGTAGTGAATGTGCCATACAGATTATGCTGATCTACACGAAATCCGGCCAACACACTCCACAGCGTTTCTTTTGCATAATGATACTCCACAAATACACCGGACACCTGTTCTGTACGTGTTAAATGCAGATCGGCAAACTGCTCATCAAAATCATTATATAAAAAATTCACGCCCGTTTTTATCGTATGATTTGTATTGCCTAAAAAAGTGACAAAAATGGCTTCCGCTTTGGCATAGGTTTCTGCACCCGAATAATTACGCAATCCGAAATATCCATTCTGATCATGCTGTGTATATTGCAAGATCGTACCAATAGATGTGCCCGGACGTTTGAAGATAAACCCGTTCTTTACGTGTGCTTCCCAACGCTCAATTTGTGTACCTATACCATACCCATTCTCCACTGTGCGTGGCTGGGACGCATCATAAATGCTTTGTCCACCCACCAGATCAGAAAAAGTGTATTTAATTCCATATTGCCCTTCATGCACTTTTCCGGAAAAATAATTCCAGTTGTTCATCAGGCTATAAGTAGTATTTTTCGGCACATCCAAAAAACCATCTGCATTATGATCCACTTCCTGTTGCATCGACGACACGTGTCCATATACCGCAGTACTCCATTTCAAATTAAAGGGATGTTTATATACCGCGTTGCCTTCAAGTCGCCCAAAATGTGAAGCATAAACATTAAGTATAGTTGACTCTTCATCTGCTTCATAGGGACGTAAATACGAAGTATTGATCGCGCCGGTAATACCTTCATACCCATTTACCACAGAGCCCGGTCCTTTGGTGATCTGGATACTTTCGATCCACGTACCCGGAATAAAATTCAATCCATAAGCAGATGACAATCCGCGCACATTCGGCATGTTTTCCGTCATGATCTGCGCATACACACCATCAAGTCCCAACAACTTGATCGTTTTGGCTCCGGTTACCGCATCGCTGAATTCAGCATCCACGGTATTATTTGTTTCAAAGCTTTCGCTCAGATTGCAACAAGCCGCTTTGATCAATTCTTTTCTGGTCAGCGTTTCCGTGCCAATGGGATCTATCGTATTGATCTTGCGCGCATCGGTTTCCCCTTCCACCACCACAGTGGTCAATTCCGTAGAAGCCTGCAACATAAAATGAATATGCTGCACCCTTAACACATCAATGGTATCGCTCACAAAACCAACATAAGTAGCCACCAGCAAATGCTGCTCACCTGATGAAGGGATCTCAAAGTGACCGTTCTCATCTGTGATTTCCAACTGCGAACCATCAACCCAATACACAAGTGCCCCGTTCAATCCGATCATGCTGCCCTTTTCATCTGCTGTCATCACCTCACCTGAAAAAGATTGGGCGCGAAGAGAAAATGTAGTAAGGATCGCTGCAGCGCTCAGTAAAAAACTTCGATAAAAAAATCTGTTTTGCATTATAAGTATTTGATAAGTAACAATAACTGATCGACCACCCAAACTGATCAGGTGGTAAAACGCGCGATGTTACATCAAATACGAAATACAGAAATACCGGCTAAGCGCTCTGAAACCAGTAATGGGGGAGGGAGGTTCTGTTCATATCCGCTTGCAAGACTCACTTGCGCAGGTAGAAAAGTAGGCGCTACAGCTTCCGCACTAATCGCGGGGTGCCATATCAGCAAATCATGCTGCATGAGCGCAGAGAAATCAAATTTGATGAAGCTGACCATCTCCAGGCAACAATCAGCCTCGATACACGCATCAGCCTCCGGCTTTTCTGCAGCGCAGCAGTCCATGTCACTTTCCTGCATAGACATCTCACGCTCACCCGACATCAAACACATGTGATTGATAAGGGTAAAACCAGAACTGATGCCGAGCATGGTCGTCAGCATCAATACACTAGCCAAAAGCCTGAAATGGCGGTTCATCTATACAAAATTAGCAAAAATCACACCAAAATGACAAAAATCACCCCTGTTAGCCAAGGCCTCTCGCGGCGAAATGGTCATAGAAATGCTATTTTTGAGTTCATTTTGGTCTTTTTACAACACTTTAACGTGTTTTTTGGTTTACAAAGTACTTAATCTTAGATCATCCACTCAAAATATCGGTTACTATGCATATCAAACACCTCCTCCCGGTAGCTGCTTTATTGGTTTTGGCTGCCTGTAACAAACCCGAAGGGTGTATGGATCCGCTCGCGTTGAACTACGACCCCGAAGCTGAAGTAGATAAAGGGTGTACATACGCTGAATCCTACCCGATGTCCATGCATTTTCATAGTTCGCTCAATGGCGTCGACCTGGTGGAGGAGCAACAATATACCATCAATGGCGTGAACACACACATTGAACTCGTCCAGTTTTACGTGTCAGGCATTGCCCTCATCAACGCCAACGGCGATACCATCAACTCCGACACCTATTTGCTGGTTAAACCTGAAAATGATGAGTACAGCATCGGCGATTTTCCTCCGGGAGATTACACAAAACTTATCTTTCATGTGGGTGTGGATAGTATTACCAACCACTCAGACCCATCTGTATATGAACTGAAAGATCCATTGAGCGCTCAAACGCCCAGCATGCACTGGGGTTGGAGCTTTGGATACATTTTCCTGCGTATAGACGGAGAAGTGGATTCTGATGGTGATGGCACGCCTGACCCTGCAGGGACCTTTGAAATGCATACCGGTGAAGACCACTACTTGGCCACTGTAGAGATCGATTATCCGATCACCATTGGCAATGGCCAGGAAAACATCCTCCACCTTGATGCGAATTGGGATCTGTTTTTTGCCGGTGTGGACATGGCGAACGACAATACTGTACACGGAAGCGACAACATACCGCTTGCAGAGATCTTGTTCGAGAATTTGTCCGGTATTTTTTCTGCTGAAGAGTAATTTCTCTGTGAAGCACTGTGCAATTCAGTGCCTATGTATATAAGGTCTACCATTGGAATAACAGGGTTTGTCGCCCTCCTGGGAGTTGCATCCTGCGAGTTGGACGCACCGTTGACTGATACTACCGGTTATGTATTACCTATTCCGGAGGGCTTCAGCTATCCGTTTATTCCCGACGACAATCCGTTGAGCGCTGAAAAGATCGCATTAGGAAAAAAGTTGTTTTACGATCCCGTATTGT
>JAYRVB010000226.1:0-5551 GCA_041918775.1 Chitinophagales bacterium | reverse complement strand
CCTACTATAAATCTCATCCTGCCATTAAAGTCAACATGGTTACCATGAATACAATCCCTCAACCCTCAACCCATAACCTTCAACCCTCAACCCTCAACCCTCAACCCTCAACCTTCAACCCATAACCCTCAACCCTCAACCTTCAACCTTCAACCCTCAACCCATAACCCTCAACCTTCAACCCATAACCTTCAACCCATAACCTTCAACCCTCGCTGACCCACTCACCCACTGACCCACTCACCCTCTGACCCATTTTGCCATTTCCCAAAATCAACCTACATTGCGCAACCAAGTATTAACACATGAAACAACTTTTCAGGCGGAAGAGCATCAGCAGCGTGTTAGCGAATGCTGATGTTGCGGATGATATTTCCCACGGAAGCGGGTTGCGCAGAACACTTTCGGTGCGCGACCTTACATTTTTTGGTATTGCAGCGATCATTGGTGCGGGGAGTTTTAGCAGTATGGGCTCGGCTTGTGCTGCGGGCGGTCCGGGTGTGATTTTATTATTCATGATCTGCGGTATCGCCTGTGGTTTTACTGCCATGTGTTATGCAGAGTTTGCGTCGCGTATACCGGTGGCGGGAAGTGCTTATACATATGCATACACTTCATTCGGTGAAGTGATTGCCTGGATCATCGGTTGGGCTTTGCTGATGGAATATTCTATCGGCAATATCTATGTGGCTTTTGCCTGGAGCGATTACTTTGAAAACCTGCTCAATGTGATCGGCGTGCACCTGCCTTCATGGATGACCACCAATTATCGCGCAGCACATTTGGAATTAGGGGATGTATGGAATAATGCGCCTTTGATCGGTGGATTGCATATCATTTTTGATGCACCGGCATTACTGATCAATTTTCTCATTACCTGGCTGGTATATGTGGGCGTACATGAAAGTAGAAATGTGAGCAACCTGATGGTGATCGTTAAGCTCAGTATCATCGTGCTGGTGATCGCTGTAGGTGCGTTTTATGTAGATATAGATAATTGGACACCGATCAATGATCTGGGTGAACGCAGTTTTATGCCCAATGGATTTGCCGGTGTGATGTCGGGCGTGGCCGCGGTGTTTTTTGCTTATATCGGATTTGATGCCGTGAGTACCATGGCGGAGGAAGCAAAAAATCCGCAACGCGATCTTCCGCGCGGTATGATCTATTCTCTGGTGATCTGTACTATCGTGTATATCATTTTATCCCTCGTGTTAACCGGTATGGCTTATTATAAAGATCTGGCTGTTGGCGACCCCCTCGCTGAGGTATTCCGCATGCATGATGTAGGCTGGATGGAAGCCATTATATCCATTGCGGCGGTTGCAGCGATGACGTCTGTGATACTCGTGTTCCAGATGGGACAACCCCGTATATGGATGAGCATGAGTCGCGATGGCCTTCTCCCCAAAAAATTCGAAACCATACATCCGAAATATAAGACACCTTCCTTCGCTACGATAGTGACCGGTTTAGTGGTGGGTATACCCATTTTATTTACCGATGAAACCTTTGTGCTCGATTTTACCAGTATTGCAACTTTATTTGCATTTGTGCTGGTGTGCGGAGGTATCCTGTTGATCCCTCGAAGAGAAAAGGAAAAGGGCAAGTTTCATCTGCCCTATGTCAACGCAAAATGGATATATCCGATCGCGATCATAGGTGCGATAGCGCTGCTTGCACTTATGCCGGCTACCAAAAGTTATTTCCCCGGTCTATTCGACTTCAGTGATCCGGAAATGGTCACCTATAATGTGAGCACCATCCTGTTCTGGGCACTTTGTCTCCTCTTGGCGGGGTTTGCTTATGTCAAAAATTGGTCATTGATCCCATTGCTCGGGCTCAGCACCTGTTGCTATCTCCTTACCGGTATGACAGCCCAAAACTGGCTGTGGTTCTTTGTGTGGTTTGGCATCGGGCTGGTGGTTTACTTCGCATACAGCCGCAGGCACAGCAGGCTGAACCCTCAAAACGCGGCATAGTTTTGGATTTCATGTGCTGCAGGGGCACTTGGCGCTTTGGAAAACCTTTATATCTTTAGCGACCAAATAACTCGGTATACACATGAATTCAACCGCTTCTGCAAAGCACCCAAAAGGGCTCTATGTGCTCTTTTTTACCGAAATGTGGGAACGTTTCGGTTACTACCTGATGCTGGGGATCTTCTCCCTCTATATGATCGATGCCTGGGAAAACGGTGGTATGGGTTTCACAGGTCAAAAGAAATCTGATGTTTATGGTACCTATATCGGTCTGGTGTACCTCACACCCTTTATCGGGGGTTTGCTTGCCGACAGGATATTAGGGTATCGCCGTTCGATCTTCCTTGGAGGGAGTCTGATGGCTGCCGGGTATCTCGGACTTTCTATTCACAACGAAACGGCTTTTTATATAAGTCTGTTGCTCATTATCCTGGGTAACGGCTTTTTCAAACCGAATATCAGCACCCTGGTAGGTAACTTATATAATGATGATCGTTACCGCGATAATAAGGATGCAGGGTACAACATTTTTTACATGGGGATCAACGTAGGTGCATTCATCTGCAACTTTGTGGCGGCGTTTATGCGTATCAACTATGGCTGGGGATATGCATTTGCAGCAGCGGGTGTAGGTATGATCATCGGCCTGATCGTATTTGCTTCGGGCACCAAACATGTGCAGGAAGCAGACGTATTGAAACCGGTAAAACCCGGCGATATGTCAACAGGACGTATCCTCGCCTCAGTGCTTTTACCTATGTTCGCGTTTGGTGTATTAGGTTATATCATTCCGGGTAATATTTTTGGAACAGATACCAATGATGCTTTCCTCTTTGGATGTATTCCGGTAGTAGTGTTCTTTATTTACCTCATGATGAAATCCGATAAGGAGGATCGTGGACCTATTGCGGCATTATTAAGTGTATATGCCTGTATTGTGATCTTCTGGGCGGTGTTCCATCAGAACGGCGATGCATTAACGGTTTGGGCGGAAGAATATTCACACAGAAAAATGCAGGACGGCGTAGCCAATGTGGCAAATACGGTGGGTATGGCGCAAACAGTAAACTATCATCCATCGGTTGGTTTTGATGCAGCTACTTTTGAAACTTATATTGATAGTCTGGATGCCGAGCGCACGAAATTGATAGACGCCGGCAATGAAGATGGTGCCAAGGTGATCAGTGATGAGATCGCAGTGCGCACAGCTTCACATAAATACTTTGAAAATCTACCGGAAGAAAATCGTCCGGAAAAAGGAAAAGACCTCCTTTTATACTCTACAGAATTATTTCAGTCGATCAATCCATTCTGGGTGGTTGTACTCACACCGGTGGTAGTAGGTTTCTTCGGATTCCTGCGTCGTCGGAAAAAAGAACCTTCTACGCCTACAAAAATTGCCATTGGTTTGGTGATCACCGCATTAAGTGCACTGATCATGGTGGCTGCCGTAAATTCAGTAAACATCCACGATGATAAAGCAAGCAGCCTTTGGTTGATCGCCACATATGGAGTGATCACGATAGGGGAGTTGTGCTTGTCGCCAATGGGTCTCTCTCTGGTGAGTAAGTTATCGCCACCGCGACTTACTGCGCTCATGATGGGTGGTTTCTTCCTGTCTACATCGGTAGGAAATAAACTCGCGGGAATATTGTCCAGCAACTTTGAAGGCACGGATGATAAAGCGAAATTCTTCTTCACCAATTTCGTGCTCGTAATGGTTGCAGCCGTAATGTTGTTCCTGCTGCTGCGATGGTTGAACAGGGTTATGCGTGAAAAAGGAGTAAACTAAACATACATTAGATAAATACATATTATGTCAAAACAAACACTCACACTCGAGGAGATACAGAATTTTTCGGGTAAGTACCCAAAACAGCTCTGGTCTCTGTTTACAGTGGAAATGTGGGAGCGATTTTGCTTCTATGGTATGCGCGGTATGCTTACCGTGTTTATGGCAAGTCAACTCGGACTTACCGATAAAGCAGCAAACCTGCAATATGGTGCCATTCAGGCATTTGTATATGCCTTCACCTTTATTGGCGGTTTGTTTGCCGATAAGATCCTGGGATTTCGCAAGTCGCTTTTCTGGGGCGCACTCTTAATGGTGGCCGGTGGCTTCATCATTGCGGTTTCTCCGGAGCAGTTCTTTTATATCGGTATTTGTTTTTCCATTGTAGGTACCGGTTTCTTTAAACCGAATATCTCCTCTATGGTTGGACAATTGTATAAAGATGGCGACAGCAGACGCGATGCCGGTTTCAGTTTGTTCTATGCAGGTATCAACCTCGGAGCAACTCTGGGTGGTTTGTTGATGGTGTGGGTTGGATTGCACGTATCGTGGAGCCTTGCCTTTGCGCTGGTGGGTGTGGTGATGACCATTAGTTTGATCACTTTTTATTTTACACAGCATTCCATGGGGCCTATCGGTTTTGCGCCTATAAAAGAATTAGGCTCTGCATCTCGTGCACGTATGCTGGAGATCGGAACCTATATCGGGTCTTTGTTGATATTACCGCTCATTTTGATCCTGGTAAAGAACAGCAATTATACCGACATGGTGATGTACGTAGTTGGTCCTGCAGCCCTCTTGTATGTGTTCTACGAAATGACCAAATATTCAGTGGATGAACGCAAGAAGTTATTCGCTGCTTTATTGTTTATTATATTTTCCATTTTCTTCTGGGCATTCTTTGAACAAAGCGGTGGCTCCTTAGCTTTATTTGCCTACAACAATTTGCATGATTCACTGCTTGGTATCAAAGGCATTGATCCGAACGTGGTGAACAACACGGCTAACTCTATTTTCGTGATCGCCTTTGCCGCACCACTCGGTATGTTGTGGATATGGTTGGCGAAACGCAAAAAAGAACCATCTGCCAGTGTGAAGTTTGGCCTGGGCTTTTTATTGCTGGGATTGGCATTCTTTATTTTTTATTCTACCATCCACTTTGCCGACGCCAATGGATTGACCTCACTCGAAATATTTACCCTGGGATATTTTGTGATCACCTTCGGTGAATTGTGCTTGTCGCCGATCGGATTATCACTGATGACCAAATTATCACCTGCACCTATGCAGGGCCTAATGATGGGTATGTGGTTCCTGGCCAGCGCATATGGACAATATGTTGCCGGACTCTTAGGTGCTGGTATGAGTACTGCTGATGAGAACGCAACTGCAATGGATAAACTGGTATCTTATACAAATGGATATCAGCAGTTGGCGATCTATGCCTTAGTGGCAGGTGTGGTGCTTATCATTATTTCGCCAATGATCAAACGCCTGATGGGCACAACAAAATAATTGAATTTGTAATCATGGATCAGCCCCTGATGTCGATACGGTATCAGGGGCTGATTTGTTTTGTGACATGCAATACACTAAGTAAGCGGTTTCACAGATACCTTTGCACCACATGGAAATTATAGGCTACTTTTTGGCGATGATCGTGGGCGTTACCCTGGGGCTTTTTGGTGCCGGGGGAAGCATTCTCACCTTGCCGGTATTGTATTATGTGTTTGGTGTAGAAGCCGAGTTGGGTACTGCGTATTCATTGTTTATTGTG
>JAYRVB010000225.1:0-7111 GCA_041918775.1 Chitinophagales bacterium | reverse complement strand
TATATAGTGTGTCTTCTACCGGAATGGTAAATAGCCTCAGTCCGATATGTTCATTCTGATGATACCATACCACTGGTTCTGCCAAACCGGTTCCTGTTAGGATTCCGTTCACCAGAAAGAATGGGATCAGGTGCCACAAGTAGAACCTGTAGAAGCGCCCCATATAATTGCCTTTTATCCAAAATACATGAAGGCTCAGTAGAATGATCGCATATCCGCAATTGAGGGCTGTATAGGCCTTGTCGTAATACAAGCACATCAGCACGGCAGCTACCAGTATAATGCCAATTGAGATCTGCTTATGCCATTTATCGAGTAAGCCGGCATCTGGCCAAAACTTATTGATGAAAGCATAGATGAAAATGGAGGCGTAGGGAACGGTAACAAAGAACAGAATTTCCTCAAGTGGCAGGGGACCTAGTTTAATACCGGTGATATATTGATCGTTAAATCCCCATACCTGCCAAATAGTAAAAAAATGATCCCAGATCAAAAAAACCACTGCTGTGATGCACATGGCCGGAAATAAATATCTCCACCATGTATAGTAAGCCACTCGTCGTTCGAAACTGAACAGAAATGGAAACAGGATAGTACCGAAATTAATGATCAGATAGAGGTAGTGCTCATTCATGGTGCATAAATTCCAAGCATATTGGAACGCAAATATAAAGATGCCCATAAACTGATCTTAGCGGGGTCTGAAACCCTGATGCGTGTTTGCATCACGTGCTCGGGAGCTGTTTTCCTGATCTTGGCAAACAGCTTTACGTAATACTTATAGGCCAGATAAACACCGAATTTAGCTCCTGCCGGCAATTGCATGATGCCTATGTATGCCTGATCGAAGTCGTGTTGAATTTCGCGTTCGATCTTCGTCTTTTGTTTGCGACAAAATTTCTCAAAATCTACGTCCGGAAAATAAACGCGTCCCCTGTCTTTGTAATCTGCTTGCAGGTCGCGCAAGAAATTCACTTTTTGAAATGCAGCACCCAGGTATCTTGCAGGTTCTTTTAATCTTTCATATAAGGCTACATCGTCACCACAAAACACTTTTAAGCACATCAGCCCAACCACTTCAGCGCTTCCGTAGATGTATTCTTCATAGTGCGCTTGTTTGTAATTGCTCATATAAAGGTCCATCTCCATGCTGTGCAGAAACGCCTCTATGAGTTTATGGTCGATTGCATAGGTATGTACTGTTTTTTGAAACGCGTGAAGGATAGGGTTTAAAGAGATCTTTTCATCAATTGCTTTCCAGGTATCTGCTTTAAAGTTGTCGAGGAGTGATTTCTTATCCCAATCATGAAAGGTATCTACGATCTCATCTGCAAAACGGACAAACCCATAGATGCAATATATCGCATCGTGATATGAGTTGTGTAATGCTTTGATGCCTAAGGTGAATGACGTGCTGTACATTTCTGTCACCTTTCGGCTACAGGCATAAGATGATAAATCATAGAGTTCGAGCATACCTAATGTTGATACTGTGTAACGTAAAGAAACACATTTTGTTCAAGTTTACGATCAACCAAGTAACTTTTTCATCTCACCGGCGGCTACATATCCTGAAATCAGGGATGGGGGAACACCAGGGCCGGGAACAGTGAGCTGGCCGGCATAAAGCAGGTTTTTCACCCGCTTATTTCGCATTTTGGGTTTAAATATGGCCGTTTGACGAAGTGTGTTGGCTAAACCATAGGCGTTGCCCTTGCAGGCATTGTAGCGATCTACAAAATTGCCCGGGGCAAAAGATCTGTTGAATACCACTTTATCGCGTATGGTCATTCCGCAAAATGCTTCCAGGCGATCCATTACCTTGTGGTAATAATGTGTGCGAATAGATGCATCGTCTTCAAGTCCGGCTGCAACCGGTATGAGAATGAATAGATTTTCATCACCTTCCGGAGCTACTGACGGATCTGTTTTTGATGGTGCTGAAACATAGAAAAGCGGTTCTTGTGGCCAACGAGGATGGGCATAAATCTCATCGGCAAACTGTTCGAAGCTTTGATCGAAGAATAAATTGTGATGCAATAGTTTATTTACGCGGCCTTTTATCCCTAAGTAGAAAATGATCGCACTAGGGGCGAATATTTTCTTATCCCAATATGCACCATCGTAATTGCGAAACTCAGGTTTGAGGAGTTTTTGGTCTACGTGATGATAGTCGGCGGCAGCAATCACACCATCAGCTTGCATGGTCTTTCCTGCTACTTTTACACCGGTACTGCGATTGTTGCTTATCAGGATTTCCTCAACAGGATGATTGTATAGAAAGTTTACGCCTAGTTTTTCAGCTACACGCACCATGCCTTCAATGATCTTATACATGCCACCCATTGGATACCAGGTGCCAAGGGCAAGGTCGGCATAATTGAGAATAGAATACAACGCAGGTGTATTGGAAGGTAGAGCGCCCAGAAAATAAACCGGAAATTCCAGGATCTTTCGAATGCGATCATTTTTAAATCGCGCATGCACTTCACTTCGCAGGCTCGTAAACAATTGCATGGTAAACAGGGCCTTCACCATTCTCAATTCTGCAAATTCGAATATATGATTGCATGGTTTGAAAACCAGATCCTGCATCCCTACTTTGTATTTATAGGCAGCGTCCTCAAGAAACTTAGTCAATTGCGCTGAGGCACCCGGTTCCAGAGATTCGAACAAGGTGTGTAACGCCTCCAGAGATGCCGGAATATCAATTACTTCATCGTTTCCGAAGTTTATGCGATACGATGGGTCCAGTCGATGCAGCGTATAATGTTGGTCAACAGTATCGCCATAGGTTTGAAAGAACCATTCGAATACATCCGGCATCCAGTACCAACTGGGGCCCATGTCGAATACAAATCCATCCTGAGAGAATACACTGCATCGGCCACCGGCACTTTCATTCTTTTCAAGAACGGTTACGCGATATCCTTGTTTGGCCAGCGCACAAGCAGCAGAAATCCCGCTAAAACCAGAGCCAATGACGATTATATGTTTTTGCATGTATGGTAAACAAGTATAACACCTTCAGGCGATATTTGTTTACCCTAAGGCTAAACAAATTTGAAGCTACGCTTATTAGGTGTAGTCTACAGCACTTCCATTAAGGTGCGGAAGGCGATGAAATGATTGCCGAATTTTTCACTGTGTTCTTTCTGCAAGGCAGGAGATTCTTTGATCTTATAAGCCAGAAAATCGTCAATGGTATTACAGGTGTATTGAATCGCGAAAGTGATGCCCTCCAGATCACCTTCATCTACCAATCTACAAATGCGATGCTCCGTAAAGTAACCCGTGGCCATCACATCCGGTATGTGCTTTTCACGCATCCAGGTTAGCCATTCATCTGCGCGCTCTATATCAACTTTGATGGTCACGTTATATAAATACATGGTGTGTAATATTTTGGATGTATCGGACAGAGGTCTTGCCTTACCCGCACTTGTGTAAAGGTCGTAAAAAAAGTACAGCTTGTAAATAGATCGCTGATCGTTAGTAGAAACTAACCTCCCAGGTTGTCGCCACGCAGTTCACGGAAGCGTTTTCGCGCCTCAGTGGCATATAGTGAATCCTTAAAATTCAGGATGATCTGTTCATAGCAAAGTTTGGCCTTTTCGTTGTCTTTGTAGTTGTACTGATAGATCTCACCCAGCTTAAAAATGGCATCATCAGCCAGCAGGTCAAAGGCATAATTTTGCCGAATATTCTCGAGATAGTTCACAGCCAATTCCACATTAAACTGTTTCAGGGCTATTTGTGCTTTGGCAAAAAGGATGTCGTCAGCGAGTTTATGTCCCGGATATGCGAGTGTAAGGGAGTCGAGTGTTTGAAGTGCCTTCGGAATATCATTCTGGAAGATCAGTAGATCCGCACGTGCAAACATGAGCATAGGACCGGCAACAGAATCCAACCCGAGATTATCAGTGATAAATACACTTAACTGCATTGCATCATTGGCCACGAGCTCACTAGTTGCGGCTTTCAGCACGTCCAGCAAACCTTGTGCATAGGCAAAGTCGCCTCGATAATACGCCAGTTTTGCATTTTTATATCTAGCTTCCTCTCCTAAAGGGGCATCCTTCATAGCCTTGTCGACCTGAGCATACAACAAGGTTGCCTCCCACACATCCCCACTGATCAAATAGAAGTCGCCTAGATCCAGTTTGTATTTGGAGCGATCAGCTTCTGTAAGCAACGGCCATTCAATAATTGGCAGGATCAGATCAATGGCGCGATTGATATTGCCGGCATAAAATGCTTCCAATTTCGCAAGATCATCGGTAACTGATGCAGCCCGACCATCCTTCCGGCTATATTCCAGCAGGAATGCTTCATAGCTGTTGCGTAAAGCGATCACGTCGGCTGTTGTATAGGTGCCAAGTTTGAATATTTTGTCCTTATGACAATTGAGTACACCATTCTTGGCATTAAAATAAAATGGAAAGTCACGACCCTTGCTGATGATATAGTCATAGCCTGAAATGGCGGCATCGTAAGCGCCTTCTGTGCGCGCGGTTTCAGCCAGTTCAAACACGCGCTCGCCGTTTTCCTTGTTGCGTTTATCCAGGGCTTTCGCTTGTATAAATGCGCCGTCGAAATCTTTCAACTGAACATAATCCCAGATCAGAAGCTCTGTGTATTTGAGTTCGTTTTTCCCATCCTGAATACGCGCGAACAATTTTTCCTGCAGCAAAGTGTGATCATTTTCTTCGTCCAGCATTTGCCTAAGTGCAGAGGTGGTGCGCGTAAATGCATTTTCATCATTCTCTACATAATAGTCCAGATACATTTCGATGGATGTCTCGAACTGCCCGCTCCGATGATATAATCCGGCTAATTCGTAATTAAATGCATAATCCCTGATGATTTTCTTTGCCTGTAGATAGGTTTTGATCGCCATATCCAGGTTATCCTGACCTATAAAGGCATTGGCTAATTGCACTGCCTGCGATCTATTCAGTTCTATTTTCTGAATAGCTGTTTCGTATGCTTTCTGTGCCTCTTTCGTATTGCCCTGCTTTTCCAAAGCAACCCCCTTATCTACATAGTAAGTGAGGTTGTTCGGATTTTTCTTCATCTGCTTATCTATGATCCGGTCAATTTCCTTGAAATCCTGAAGCACTAATAAGCATTTGTAGTATTCCTTATAGTAACCGTTTTGGTTTTCGGTAAAGAGTTTTTTATACAGGTCAGCAGCTTTGTCATACTCGCCATTGCTCATATACTGTTGCGCCAGATTGGCATCTGTTTGTGCAGTAGCTGTAACCACCTGCAGCATCATGAAACATATGTATATGAATCTTTTCATCTTATGAATAACGAAAATAGGCCGTCGTTATGATTTTTTTATTGTTGAAGCACACTAAAGGTAATAGGAAGTGCAACAAGGGTGGGTACGGGTACATCTCCTTGTTTGCCGGGTTTCCAGCGCTTCATGTTTTCCACTACACGTATCGCCTCCTGGTCGCACCCACCGCCAATGCCTTGTTTGATCTTTACATCCTTGACACTGCCATCTGTATCCACCACAAAAACAACGATCACGGTCCCGGTGATGCCGTTTTCCTTAGCCACCTGCGGGTATTTTACATTGGTGCTCAAATATTTTTTGAGCGCCTTAGTGCCACCCACATATTCCGCCTGTATCTCCGGATTGGTATACACTGTATGTCCTGAGCCGGTGAGTTTAGAATTGGTATTCACCCCCTCTGCACTTGTGCCGGTGGCAGTGGAGTCGCCGGCGGTATTTTCGGTGCTTACTTCAGTGCTCACCACATCAGCGTCTTTTTTAACTTCTATTTCTGCAAGGGTTTCTGCAGGTTTTGGGGCAATGGAAGGAGGCACAGGCAGTGGTAATTCTTCAAAGATGGGTGGAGGATCAGAAAGCGATACGGTTTCAACCAGGTATATTGGTTCAGTTTCCTGTTTGCCGAAATTAAAGCTGACATACCTACTGATGATCGCAAGACCCACGATGGTGGCAATGGCAAGAGTGGCCAAACGCGTATGTTTGGGAATGAGCACACGGAGGGCATACGCGCCATAATCGCGGTTTCTACCCTCGAAAATGATGTCGTTGAAGCTATTTTGGAGATAAGGTTCCTGTTGCTTCATGTATGTATTCCTTGCAAGCCCTATGCCGATTTCCCGGATTTTCGATTCGAAAATACTAAAACACCCGCCACTGTGAGCATACAGCCTACACAATCGGCCAGCACATCAAAAAGGTCGAATGAGCGAGTGGGCAACCAGCGTTGTATCATTTCGATGCAAAAACCGTACAAAATGCACAGCAAAGCTGCTTTGATAACAAATTTTAATCCGGGTGCTTTCTGCCCGGTAAGCGTAAACTGTAGATATACCAACAACGTGAAAATGGCGTAAAAAATGGCATGAAACACCTTGTCGGGCTCCCAAATGTGTAAAGAGGGCAGTTCCTCGGAGGGAATTACCGAAACTATAAGTATCGCAGCGGCCCAGGTGTAAGTAAGCACCGGGATCCACCGGGCGTAGGAGGTCATATTAGGCGCCAACCAGTTGCTGATATTGCTCAGCGCTCAGGAGACCGTCGATCTCCGACAGGTCAGAAAGGGTAACCTTGATCATCCAGCCTTTTCCATAAGGATCAGCATTTACAGATTCAGGGGCATTTTCAAGTTCACCGTTGATTTCTGTGATGGTTCCTGAAACCGGCATAAAGAGTTCAGATACTGTTTTTACAGCTTCTACTGTTCCGAAAACAGTTTCGCGCGACATCGCCTCACCTTCACCCTCTATCTCTACATACACGATATCACCTAGTTCGCGCTGGGCAAAATCTGTAATGCCGATAGTGCCTGTATTTCCTTCGATAAGGATCCATTCGTGATCTTTGGTGTACTTGAGGTGAGATGGAAATTGCATGGTTAAGTATTTTGCTCAAAATTACGATTTCCTATTGAAATTACCAGTCGCAAAATCCAACCGCACGACCAAAAAGTCGGATTCACCGGGTAACAAATGCGTAAGTGAATATACACATGCTTTAGCATGCGATACTCTGCTCTTTACCGACCTATTTAAGATCAGCATATCAGTATAGGGGGGCAGCGACATCCATACCCAATGGAAT
>JAYRVB010000224.1:0-6270 GCA_041918775.1 Chitinophagales bacterium | reverse complement strand
TCCCGGCACGATCGATGCCGATTATCGCGGTGAGATCAAAGTGATCATGATCAATCTAGGCGAAAAGCCCTTTATCGTACAAAACGGCGATAAAATCGCACAGATGGTGGTTACCGCATATACCCGTGTTGACTGGGTTCGGGTAGACGCACTCAGCGATAGCAGCAGGGGATCAGGGGGCTTTGGACATACGGGTGTTTAAGGCGTTTTCACTCAGGAAAGCCTGCGCTTCACTATCTTTACATCCTTACTTGTAGACTACAGCAGATGAATATTATTATTCCAATGGCCGGCATGGGTAAACGTATGCGGCCGCACACACTCACCGTACCAAAACCCCTTATTCCGGTTGCCGGCAAACCAATTGTGCAGCGACTGGTTGAGGATATTGCCCATACCACTGACGAAAAGATCGATCATATTGCCTTTGTGGTAGGCCGTTTCGGCAAAGCCGTTGAAGATATGCTCGTAGGCATTGCCGAAGCCATAGGTGCAAAAGGACATATCTGTTATCAGGACGAACCCCTCGGCACAGCGCATGCCATCATGTGCGCAAAAGATTTTGTGCAGGGTCCGGTCATCATTGCATTTGCCGACACCCTGTTTAAGACCGATCTGAAGATCGATACCAATACGGAAGGCATTATTTGGGTAAATAAAGTTGAGAACTGGAAGATGTTCGGCGTAGTGGAATTACATGCGGATGGGCACATCACCAACTTCGTGGAAAAACCTGATCATTTTGTATCCGATCTGGCCATCATCGGCGTGTATTATATAAAGGATGGTGATTTGCTGCGATCAGAAATGCAATATCTCCTCGACAATGATATTCGCGAAAAGGGAGAATATCAACTTACCAATGCTCTGGAGTCGATGAAACAAAAAGGATATCGCTTTAGTCCGGGTCGAGTAGATGAATGGCTCGATTGTGGAAATAAAGACGCTACCGTATATACCAATCAACGCGTACTCGAACTCAAAAAAGGAAAAGAGAAACTGATCGCCGATACGGTAACATGCATCAACAGTGTGATCATAGAGCCCTGTTATATCGGCGAGCATGTGGTGCTCGAGAATGCTGTAGTGGGTCCGCATGCCTCCATTGGTAGCAATAGTACTGTTAAAAATGCGTTAATACGCAATTCTATCATACAACAATCAGTTAGCATAAGCGACAAGCTGATCGCCAACTCAATGATCGGAAGCCATGCAGTTGTGCAGGGACAGGCAGATGATCTGAGTGTGAGCGATTACAGCACCATGGCATGAAAAAAACCAATACCTATATCTGGCTGCTGTCGGCAATGACAGTATTACTGCTGGCAGCATGCGGGGGTGGTCCTGCTGCGCAAAAATCTGATGGGTTACCGGCCACACAAACCAGTACCGGAAAAAATAAAAAAGCGATCGACAGTGCCGAGGTTGAACGTCTGTTCATCGACGGATGTAAATTCATGGCGCTGGAAGATTATAATGCAGCCGTGCAAACATTTGAGGCTGTGCTCAAACTCGATCCCAATAATGCGCCCAGCTATTATCAGTTAGCTAAGATATTTATCGATCACGGGCAGGTGGGTGACGCCCTCAACTTAAGTGAACAGGCAGCCACACTGGATCCACTCAATAGAGATTATGCCATCTTACAGGCCGGTATATTAAACTACAGCGGACAGTTTCTCAAGGCAGCTGATGTATATCTCGCACTCATCAGCAAAGGCCTGGCAGATGTAAATACGTATTATCAGCTGGCCGCATGTTATGAAAAAGCCAATGACCGAAATAAGGCCATCAACACCTTGTTAGACCTGCACAGAGTACATGGACTTGAAGAAGACCTGGCCTTTGAACTTCAACGCCTGTATGCTTCTCAGGGCAAATATACCGAAGCCATTTATTGGTTGGAATTGCTTACGGAGCTCAACCCCGATGATCCATTGTATTTGCGCTACCTCAGCGATTACTACGACCTCAATGGCGATCCCGTAAAAGCAAAAAGCACTTTTGATGCGCTGCTCACCTCTGACCCACACAATACCGATCTGCTTTTCAAAAAAGCTGATATGGAGAAAAAAAGTGGAGATATCAGCGCGTACAAAAAAACCATGCAAAGTGCATTTGCAGATCCCGAAGGAAATATTGATACTAAAATATTTTACCTGGTATTGTTTGTCGACTCCATTGGTCGAAAAAACTTTACCGACAGAGACATGATCTTCTCGTGGACAGAATTATTGGTGCAGGCGCATCCGGATGATGCCAAGTCATATGCCATGCGCGGTGATTTTTTATATTACGATGAACAATTACAGGCAGCCGCAGATGTATATAACAAGTCGCTGAAGTTGCGCAATGATGTGTTTGATGTATGGTTAAAAATGTTTTACATCTATGCAGATCTGCAGAAATACGACAGCTTGTATCAAACTGCCAACATGGCTATTGAACTGTATCCCAATCAGGCCATTAGTTATTATTTCGCAGGCGTAGGTGCTCAGCAATTAAAATTGTATGAGGATGCCGTAAAGGTATTGCGCAGGGGCCTGCCTTTATCCATCAGCAATTTGAATCTTCGCGCAAGTATGTATTCAACACTTGGCGATACCTATCATGCGCTCGGTGATCATGCGGCCTCTGATGAATCCTATGAAAACAGCATTCGCATTGTGCCTGATGATGTATTCACGCTGAACAATTACGCGTATTATTTATCACTGCGGAGAACGAATCTGACACGTGCTGCCGAATTAGCAAAAAAAGCAAATACCTTAAAACCCGGCAATTCCTCACTTGAAGACACCTATGCCTGGGTATTATATGCGCAGGGCGACTACAAGGAAGCATTGCGCTGGATCGAGCAGGCACTTAAAAACGGTGGAAATACCAGCGGCGTGATACACGAACATTACGGTGATATCCTGTATCGACTTGGCGATACATCTAAAGCGCTTGAAGCCTGGAAAACGGCCAGACAATTGGGCGAAAAATCGGAGCAACTCGAGCAAAAGATCGCTACCGGAAAATTACCAGCAGAATAACCATCAATTTGTTGCGGCACAGCTTTTGAGATACATTTGACCACCAGCACCTATGCGTAGATCCATTTACTTACTCGGATGTTTGTGTTTGATCGGTTTGAGCGCCTGCAAAACCACCAGCACCATTTTTGGCGGCAAGGTGAAACCTATCAGCGTTGACGAACTACACGAAGAGCTACGCTCCCGAACGATCACTTTTGAAACCTTCAGTGGCAAAGCCAGGATCAGCCTGAGTTCTCCCAGCATCAGCAATACGTTTACCGCTTCAATTGATATTCGTCGCGATTCCCTCATCGGTCTTTCCCTGCGCGTTTTAGGCGTTGAAGGTGCGCGGGTGCGTATCACGCCCGATAGTATTGAAGTGCTCGACAGACTCAATCAGCAATACATCCCGCGTGATTACAGCTATCTGCGCGACAGCTTCCATCTTGATCTGGGCTTCCGGGAACTGCAGGACCTCATTATTGGCAATCCGTTCCTGTACGATAGTGCTACGCTGAGCCAGCAGGAAAGTGAAGAATATTATATACTCATTGCCTCAAAGGGTGTGTATAAAAACACCATTACTTTATCTCCTGACTTTGACATCCTCCGTATGTTTATCATGGATTTGTATGCCAAACGGAATCTCACGCTCAATTATGCCGGGCATGAGAAAATAGACGGGCGGCGATTTTCGTTAAACAGAAACATACTGCTGGATGCCAGAGAAGACCTCACTGCCGATATTGAGTTTTCAGACATTGAATTCGACAAACCTTTCGAATTCAGCTTCACCGTTAATCCCAAATATACCCGCGTGGATTAGGGCTTACAGCCTGTTACTGATCTGCCTGCTGAGCTTCGGCCAAGGCCCTACACTGAAGGCACAAACATCCGATAAAGCCGCTCTGCAAAACAAATACGACAAATTGCAGGACGAGATCAAGGATGCAGAAGACCTGCTCAATTCTACCAAGAAGAAGAAAGAGAATTCGATGAATGAGCTCAAACTGCTCAATCGGAAGATCGATATGCGTGAGGAGGTGATCAACACGATCGCCGAACAAGTGAATAGCGTGAACAGTGAGCTAACACAAACAACACGCGCTATACAGGCCATGCAGGATGATATCAGTGAACTGAAAAAACAATATGCCCAAATGGTGTATTACACCTATGTGCACGATCAGGACTACAAGCCACTGCATTTCATATTTTCTGCCGAAAGCATTAACGACGCATTTCAAAGGGTGCAATACATTCGTTCATTTCATGGATTCCGCAAAGATCAGATCACGGCCATTGAAGACATCAGCGCCACATTAGAAGCCAAGATCGAACATATCGAGCAAGAGAAAAATGAAAAGGTTTCGCTGCTGGAAAAAGAAGAAAAGGAAAAGAAGAAACTCGACGACGAAAAACTGAAAAAGGATTCTGCGGTCAAAAAATTGCAAACGCAGGAAAAGGATCTAAAAAAACAGATCGACAAGAAAAAGAAAGATGCAACTGCCTTAAAAAATAAAATTCAGGCGGTGATCGCTGAGGAGATCAAAAAAGAAAAACAACGCGCCGCAGAGGAAGCTGCCAAAAAAGAAGCAGAAGCAAAAAAAGCAGCTGAAAAAGCCAATACAACAGGTTCCAACACCGCCGGTACCAGTACGACCACCACGGCACCAAAGGAAAAACCCGCTGAAACCGTAAACCTCGGCCTCACGCCTGAGATGCAGCTCATCAGCAAAAATTTTGCAGGCAATAAAGGCAAACTCCCATGGCCTGTTGAACGCGGCACCATTACCGAACGATTTGGCAAGCACGCACATCCCGTGTTAAAAGATGTGATCATCGAAAATAACGGTATCGATATAGCCACAGCCGACGGCGCAACGGTGCGCAGTATTTTCGATGGCGAGGTGGTCAATGTGATCTTCAACCCCTCCTTCCAAAAAGGCGTCATCATTAAACACGGCGAGTATTATTCTGTGTATACGAACCTGGAAGACGTGCAGGTAAAAGCCGGTGATAAGGTGAGCACCAAACAAAAGATCGGCAGCGCCTGGGAAGACCCTGAGGAGGGTAAAACCGAAGTGCATCTTGAGATCTGGAAGGGCACCGTGATCCTGGATCCTGCGCTTTGGATCTCTAAGTGATCCATATTACCGGTAAGAAGTTATTGGTTGCGCCTGCATCAATCGTGAACTTGAATTAGTCAGTATACATTTTGATGAATGGCAGACAATATCGTTTATCCGGACCCTCTTCAACAACAATAAAATACAAACCTTCTTCCAACCAGGTATTTAATGTTGCAGGCCTGTCGGCAGAAAATTGATCATATCTCGCAATCAGTCCACCACGAGATGAATAGATAGATAAAGCAAATTCATCAGCACAGTTTTGCTTCAGGATACACTCCACGGTAAAGGCGGCATCAGAGGGGTTAGGGTATAAGGCATAGGGTGTCATCTCCCTGAATTCCGGTCCACAGGTGTCAACAAGATTTAAAAACTCAGATCTTTTTATGCAGTAGGATGCGGACGTTACCTCAACATAATATACACCTGGCGCAGTGCATGCATAGGTTGTGTCTGTGGCAAAGGGAATTGCTTCTCCATCTTTAAACCATTGTATTGTAGCACCGGGTTGATTGGTCGTATATATGGAAACGGTATCAGACAAACATATAATGGTGTCCTCAAAAGTATAGATATCCGCAAATCCCAGACAGGTAACTTTAACTACAATTCCATCTGCATCACCTAATGGTGTTGTATTATCACCATCTGTAGATTGGGAAGTTCCTGCTAAAACAAATCCGCCCATTCCATCACCTTTGATACTCACACCATTCCCTTCAAAATCGGACCCTCCATAGCAATATTCCCAAATCAGGTTTCCCTCCTGATCAGTTTTGACAACATAAAAATCCGGTTGCCCCATCCAATGAAACCCAGGTAATGCTGCAGACACGCTTATCCCTGCAACAAAATAACCATTTACATCCTGAACGATTTTGGTTGCAGCGTCATATCCTGCTCCTCCAAAATTTTTTTGCCAAACAACCTGGCCCATCTCGTCCAGCCGGCATAACTGATAATCCGAACCATAAAAATCCAACGGGACCGCACCTGCATCCAATCCTGCAGAAAGTGCAAAATAGCCGCTGTCTGGCGCTTCAATGATATCTGTAAACATTTGTGTATTTGAATCACCGGAACATTGTGAAACCAAAATATTCCCCTCCGCATCCGTT
>JAYRVB010000223.1:0-1532 GCA_041918775.1 Chitinophagales bacterium | reverse complement strand
ATCACCGGTTTGACGGTCGAAGGAAAAACGCCATGGATTGCGCAATCCATATTGCCAGATCTCGTCATCACCGGTAATGCCTACAAATGGATTATCGGCAGGAATGCTGTAGGGTACTGTGCTTACATCTATGCGCAACATTTTACCCAGCAGCTGATCTGTAATATCCTGAGCGCGGTTGCCCGGATCACCGCCTGAGCCACCATCACCCATACCGATATATAAATATCCATCAGGACCAAATTCCAGATTACCACCGTTGTGATTTGAGAAAGGTTGTACCACAGTGAGTAAGATCACTTCGCTGGCAACATCTGCCAGGTCGGGATTTACCCCATTGCGAGAATACCTGGCAATTACCGTGTTTCCGGTTCCGGTATTATTTGTATAGTTCACATAAAAATATCCATTGACTGCATAGTTGGGGTCAAAGGCCAGACCCAGTAATCCCTGTTCACCACCACTGCTTTTTACTTTAGCATCAATATCGAGAAATAAAGTGCTGGTGCCATCCGGATGCAAAATGCGGATATATCCGGAGCGCTCAACAATAAATAAACGTGCATCTCCGGCATTCGCGATGTCGACCGGTGAATTAAATCCTGGTGATGGCACTAATTGCAAATTCAACTGCGGTTGAGCCATTACCGCCGCGCTGAGGCTCAAGCATGCCATAAGCAAGGCATTGCGTAATTGTTTGTACATACTGGTTTCTTTAATAGGTTAATGATGATGCCTGTAGCACGGGGAATGCCTGTATAGACATCTAAAGTAATCAGCTCTTCCGAGAAATCCTATTTTATGATCATGATTTTTTCATTAAGTGCTCGATCAGGTGTTTGCAACAGATACATTCCTGATGGGATCAAAGAAATTTCCAGTGGTTTTCCCACATGGTATTGCTGTTCGAGGAGCAGATTCCCCTGCATATCATACACCATGACCAGGGTACCATCCGGAATGCCACTGATCATGATATTATTTTGTGCAGGGTTTGGATACACAGCGGGCTTTTCCATTATACGCAAAGGCAGGGTGATAAAATTACCTGTGGTGGAATAGGTACCCGGTGCGCCCGGACATTTATGTCGTATCCTGAACGTGTATGTAGTTGACGGGTTCAGTGCATTGAGTGTGATCGATGAAACGGGTGTGTTCACCTGTGTCCATGCCCCACCTGCCGGTTTATACATTACGCGATAGCTTGCAGCGCCCATATCATCCCAATCAATAAAAGCAGAAGTGGCGGCGGGTGCAGTGGTCACGCCTGTTGCTGCGCCACAATTTGCTTCTACGATGCAGTTGATGATCTGCGTACAACCGATGGCATCTGTTACGGTTAATGTGTAGGTGCCCGGCAGTAATCCGATCAAATCCTGAGTGGTTGCGCCGTTGCTCCATGCATACGTGAACGGTGCAGTTCCTCCCGACAAAGAAATATCTATAGCACCATCAGCCACAAGGGTAGCCGTTGCATGCGTAATGGCGGATGAGGTGCTGAAACTGCTGCAGATGTCTCCTACCTTGAATAT
>JAYRVB010000222.1:0-3495 GCA_041918775.1 Chitinophagales bacterium | reverse complement strand
GTAGATCGCGTTGTAGAGGCTTTTGAGCAGATCTTCAAATCCATTAAACACCGAAAGGATCAAGAGCAAAGCTGCTGCACCAATAGCGATACCAAACATCGATATACCAGTGATGATATTGATAGCCTGAAAACTTTTCTTGCCCAGGATGTATCGCCATGCGATGAGTACGGTGAAGGAGAGTCTCATCCAGGGAGTGGTTCAAGTGTAAACCGATCATATCCCTGGATAGCCCGGTAAGCCCTGCTATGGATTTTCTCCCTGATCTTATTGTTGGTCAGCTTCGGATTACGCATAGTTGGATAAGTCCTGTTAGAAAGAAATACATAGACCAGATTATTTTTAGGATCATTCCAGACGCATATGCCGGTAAAGCCTGTGTGACCATACGTCGCTTCGGAGGCCATATGCGAGGTAAGCAATGTCCTTTCCGGATTGAGTTCCTTCATGTCAAAACCTACACCCCTGCGTGTTGATTTGCCAAATCGCGTTGTAAACGTTTTCAGCAAATCCGGATCGATATATTCTTTGCCGCCGTATTCACCACCATTCATGAGCATCTGCATGAGGATCGCCAGATCTTCGGCATCGGAAAATAATCCCGCATGTCCGCTCACACCGCCCAGCATAGCGCAGGACATGTCATGTACATACCCAGTCAGCTCCTGGCACCGGAAGTAATTGTCCATTTCTGAAGGAATGATCTCATCAGACGTAAATCGATCAAGTGGGTGATAGCCGATCCGGCGCAGGCCAAGTGGTTTGTAAAAAACACTGTCGACATAATGATCAATAGTAACCCCGGTCTTTCTCTGGATGATTTCTGCCAGCATGATAAATCCCAGATCACTATACACATACGTGCCATCCGCATTCAATGGACTCTCAATGATCTGTTTCTGTATGCTATCCAGGTATATTCCATCCATATACATGTTTCCTGCTATCGCCACACAATGCTGTGCGCTCGGATAATCACAGTACACATCCGGCTCCATTTCAAGCCAGTAATTATCCTCCAGCGACACCGTCTTTTCATAGAAGGGAATCCATGATTGTAATCCGGCATGATGCGCCATCACTTTACGGATCACCATTTTTTCTTTGTTGCTTCCGGCCAACCAGGGGAGGTAATCACCTAGAGTCTTATCCACCGAGATAATGCCTTCTTTGTGGAGGCGCATGACCGCCAGCGTCGTCGCGGCCACTTTGGTGACAGAAGCAATATCATACAGGTCGGTCAGATACACAGGATTGTCATCCTTGTATGTATGACTTCCGAATGCCTGCTCATAGATAATCCGTCCATCCTTAGCGATTAGTACCTGACAGCCGGGTGCTGCCCCGATCTCAATCATGTAGTTAGCTATCGTACTAATATAGGTCAGACTGTCTGAACACATGCCTACACGCTCCGGAACACTATAGCCCATCCTCTTGAGCGATGGAGTTGTAAATCCGTGATTGACTGGAAATATATTACTTGCCGTGACAGGAAGTTTTCCTTTAAATCCAAACACACCTGTGAGACCCTGTGCAGTGATATCCTCCGTCTCCGGTGTGTCTTCATAGGCCATCAGGATGTGATCGATGTTTTCAAAATATTTGAGGCTATATGGACTTCCGAAAATAACAAGGATGACTTCGTTTTGTCGGTTGATATTCTGGATCAAGGTGAGTTCTTTGGTGGTCAATCCAAAATTACTTCCAACCTTATTGGTCATCTGATGTATAGAGATGATGACCCGCTCATATTTCTTCAGGTCCTTGAGCAGGGATGTTTCATCAACATCTTTCAGGGTATGAGCTATATTAAAGTGCCGTGCTTCCATATAGGAATCCAAACGCTCCTGAAATTTTGTTTTCGTGGTTGATCCGATCGAGAGCGTTGCTATTTTCGGTGCAGTGAGGTTGACCATAGGAATCAGTGCACGTTTGTTTTGAGCCACCGTGATCGCTTCTTCGATGAGCCGGTGCTTGATCCCAAAAGCATAAGGGTCAAAGGCCATCTTGGTAGCATAATCTGGTGTAGGGAGTATTAAAGTGTCGAGGCCCAGTTTATATTTGGCAGCAAGGATACGCTTTACATTATCATTTAGAATAACCATTTCCAGCTTGCCTTTTGAAAAAGCTGTTTTCAAGCCATTGAAGGCGAGATCCATGTTTTCGGGCAACAACAGCATATGGTTTCCTGCGCGAATAGCCATGATGGCCACTTCATCTGCCTTGAAATAGTCTGTTACGCCTTTCATCTCCAATCCATCCGTAAAGACGATCCCATCAAAACCCATCTCGTTTTTCAACAGGTCATTGATCGCTCTTGGACTGAGAGTGGTAGATATATTTGGAGTTGCATCGATAGCGGGGACATGCAGATGAGCTACCATCATGCCCTGCAAGCCTGCGTCTATCATTTGCTGAAACGGATACAATTCTGTTTCCCTTAAGCGATCCATCGTATAATTCAATACCGGCAGGTCGAAATGGGAGTCAACTCCTGTATCTCCGTGGCCAGGAAAATGTTTTCCAGAGGTGAGCACACCTGCTGCCTGCAGGCCTTTCATGTAGGCGATGGCATGGCTTGAAACCTGGATTTTATCTTCGCCAAACGAACGGTCACCGATCACCGGATTGAGCGGGTTGATATTGATATCTGCTACGGGCGAGAAACTGACCTGAACACCTAGCGCAAGTAATTGCTTGCCAATCGCATAACCCATCAATTCGATCTGCGTCAGATCCTGCACCGCTCCAAGCATCAACTGGCGGGGAAATGAAAGTCCTTTATCCTTAAACCGCATGCCGAGGCCCCATTCAGCATCCATGCTGACCATCAATGGGATCTCGCTTGCTTTTTGATACTGTGCTGTGAGCGTCGCTTGTTTTGCAGGTGTGCCCTGGAAAAAACACAGACCACCTACATGATACTTTTTAATCTGACTAAGCACTGATGCGACATGATCATCACCTAGATCGGAGTGTGCACGGATGATAAAGAGTTGGCCAATTTTTTCATCAAGTGACATGGTTTGAAAAACCGAATCCACCCATCTGGTCGCAGCGGTGTCCTGTGCCATAGACATACTGGTCCATGACAGGCATAGGCTTAACAGCAATATTTGAATGCTACGACACTTCATAGGTGCTTGATCAACGGTTTTTAAATTGAGGCAGATTCGGATCCAGGGCTTTAGCAGTTTCAAAACTTGCATTCGCTCCGGCCGTATCACCTGCCTGACTCAAGGCTATGCCCAGGTTGTAATGCGCAGTTGCGTTTTTAGGTGCCAATTCGATTTCTTTCCTGAAATATTCAATGGCCTTTTGGGTGTCTCCGGCTTGTCCATGTGCCACACCTAGCAGCTGGTAAGTTTCATAATCATTTGGAAGATACTGGACAGCTTCCTGTAATAACGCAATAGCGCCGCTAAGATTATGGTTTTTCTCGCCGTATATCTTGCCTTGGTCCCTCAGCGCTACACCCAGGTTCCGCTTTCC
>JAYRVB010000221.1:0-4005 GCA_041918775.1 Chitinophagales bacterium | reverse complement strand
GTGCCTTCTCTGTGCCCTCCGTGTCCTTGCATTTCCTGAGCTAATCCGCAATAAAATTACAAGGCCATAAAAGAAACAGAGAATGCGAGAAGCGCTCAAAGAGAATATTTGCGCAAAGGGATTTGTCCTGCAATCGCTTAATGCACCAATTCACAGAACCCAGCATATAACGGTGAAAAAGCAGATTTCAAGAAAGCTCAATGCTAAAATACCACCCGATCAGGTGTAACCCATTGATCCCACTGGAAATTTTTTCCGGTGTAGCGGATAAAATAGTTGCCATCGAGAGAATCAAGTACTTGTCCGGCCGACCACACACCATCATCATTTAAGATGGTCGCATCGATCTCATTTCCGGAGATGATCACTTCGTATGTGCGCCAGAGGATCTGTCCACCTTCTGTGCTTTGCATTTGCATAAAATCATCGTCAGCACCTATGAGCACGCCCGGCTTATCCGTAAAGGCATCATATATGATCTCGGCACCCACAGGGTAGTGCACAAAGTATGGGATCTTCATATTTTCGGCAGTGAAGGTTAGAGGTTCGTAATCGGCATAGTTGTAATACCTTCCGGAAAAGGTGGTACCGGTTTTGCCGGTTATTTCCACCGGGAACCAATTGTGTTTGCGATACACAAACACATAATCACCAAGCTCCACCTGTGGATCGGTGAAGGTAGGGTATGTAGTAGTGATATCGTTCACAAATGCCGTAGCGGCGCAATTATAATACACACAATCGGGTCGTTGACGATCGATATGTTGCAATCCTTCAGCAGCTCCTGACATAATATCTGATAAGGTGATGGCACCATCATGATCATCATCCATCAATCCATCACCTTTAAATCCGTCGATGATCTTCTGAGTGAATGTCCAGTTGCCGGTGCTCCAATCTGTATAATAACAGGAGCTTAGGGCAACAGCTTGTTTTCCGCTTGTTGCAAACGATTCTGCGATGGCATTTAACCCTCCGCTTTTGCAGCAATCGCCGATCAGCATGATGGAGTTGCCATTAAATTCCGGCAGAAATTCTTCCGTAAAGAAGTTGAGATTAAATCCGGTTTTATCGGGATGTGCAGATTTGATATCGGTGTTACCTAAATATATACTCGCTTCATCTTCACCCAAACCATTGATACCATGGCCGGCGAAATAAAAAATGAAGTCGGTGTTTTCGTTTGCGTTTTTCGCGATCTTATGCAAGGCCTTGCTCATGGCAATGCGTGTGGCATCCTCATCTTGTAACAATACAATATTTGAATCCGGCACGCCGTACTCGATCAGTACTTCGCGCAATTCGCTGTCTTTTCTATGATAAGTTTCAAAGTTGCCCAACCAGGGATCTTCGTAGATCAACACACCTACGATCAATACTTTTGTATTGGCCGGATCAATCAAAGCCGGCGCAAGATCGAAGGAGAGTGCATAAGATTCCTCCTGCACGTCAGGCATCATCTGACAGCCGGTAAACACGATGGAAAGCGCAATTACTGCGGGGAATAGGTTGCGTAGCATACGGTGATTCTTACCATGAAAATACAAAATAGTCCAAATGTCAAAACCCGGAGAGTTAAAAAAAAGGCTGTTTCAATAAGGAAACAGCCTTTTAAACGCCTTTTTTTAAGCGGTTCAGAATTTAAATGCCGCCCGGATGTCGTCTACATAATCCAGACGCTCCCACGGGAACAACGTTACTTTAACACTCTTGAACTTATTGGACCCGTTGATCCGGAATTTTTTCACCTTGGTTACGGATTGACGGCCCATGTGCCCGTATGCCGCCGTTTCTTTGTAGATCGGTGTGCGCAATTTAAAGCGTTGTTCGATCGCATAAGGACGGAGGTCGAATATCTTTTTGATCTTCTTAGCGATCTCTCCATCGTTGTGTTTTACTTTGGCGCTGCCATAAGTATTCACATATAAACCCACTGGTTCAGCTACACCGATCGCATAGGCTACCTGCACCAATACTTCATCACACAATCCAGCAGCCACCATGTTTTTTGCAATATGTCGCACCGCGTAGGCAGCAGAGCGGTCAACCTTCGACGGGTCCTTACCGCTGAAGGCACCACCACCGTGTGCACCTTTTCCGCCATAAGTATCTACGATGATCTTACGACCGGTAAGTCCGGTATCACCATGTGGGCCGCCGATCACGAATTTACCTGTTGGATTCACATGCAGGGTGATCTTGCTATCAAATAATCCATGCAGGCGCTTTGGTAAGCGTTTGATGGTGCGGGGGATGAGTATATTGCGCACATCGTTTTTGATGGCTGCGAGCATTTTCTTTTCCTCATCAAAATCATCATGTTGTGTGGATACCACGATCGTATCGATGCGGATCGGTGTATTGTCGTCGGCGTACTCGATGGTAACCTGACTTTTTGCATCCGGGCGCAGGTAGGTCATTACTTTACCTTCGCGACGAATGGCGGCTAATTCGAGGAGCAGTAAATTGGCAATCTCGAGAGAAAGCGGCATGTAATTATCTGTTTCGCGACAAGCATATCCAAACATCATGCCCTGGTCGCCGGCGCCCTGATCTTCTTTTTTCTTGCGTTCAACACCCTGATTGATATCACTGCTTTGTTCGTGGATGGCAGAGAGGATACCACAGGAATTAGCTTCGAACATATATTCACTTTTCGTATAGCCGATCTCACGGATCACATCGCGGGCAATTTCCTGTACATCAAGATATGCCTTCGATTTTACTTCTCCGGCCAATACGACCTGCCCGGTGGTTACCAATGTTTCGCAGGCAACTTTACTACTGGGATCGAATGCCAGAAAGTTATCGATCAATGCATCAGAGATCTGGTCGGCAACCTTATCAGGATGTCCCTCGCTCACACTTTCAGAAGTGAATAAATACGGCATGTTTATGCGTTGTTTAAGTTTCGGCAAAGATACCATCTTGCCCCCTAATGCACCAATATCTTATGTGGATAGCGGCGATCTTTATTTCAGGCTCCCCGGCAGCATGCGGCGCCTCGATTTGTTAAAGATATTCTGCCCCTTGTCGATACCGCTCCGCAAGCGCTTTTGCACGTCTTCAGGCAGGTGTATGGTTTCCTGGCAGGCGGTAGAGCAACAGCCTTCATATT
Organism: Chitinophagales bacterium; assembly: GCA_041918775.1. Lineage (GTDB taxonomy): Bacteria > Bacteroidota > Bacteroidia > Chitinophagales > BACL12 > UBA7236. The sequence goes on along the minus strand of JAYRVB010000221.1, from coordinate 887 downwards.
GCTCAGCACAGGCAGCACATTGGATGAAAAGCAGGTGACATGCCGGATTGATGCAGTTGGTATGCGTATCGGCAGGTTGTCCACACTGATGGCACTTGGCAATGATGTCGGGACTGATGCGTTCACCCAGGCGATCGTCGAACACGAAGTTCTTGCCGATGAATTTATTTTCTAATCCTTCTTCCTTCACTTTATTGGCGTAATGGATGATGCCACCATCAACATGAAATACATTGGTAAATCCCACATGTTTCATATAAGCTGTTGCCTTTTCGCAACGTATACCTCCGGTGCAATACATGATGATGGGGGCATCTTTTTTATCTTTCAGCATATCTGCTGCCATGGGCAATTGTTCGCGGAAGGTATCACTCGGTACTTCGATCGCATTTTTAAAATGCCCCACTTCATATTCGTAGTGATTGCGCATGTCTACGATCACCGTTTCCGGATTTTCAGACAAGGTATTGAAGCCTTTGGCATCCAGATACTGACCGCGATTTTGCATGCTGAAAGCAGGATCGTTGATGCCGTCGGCCACGATCTTTTCACGCACCTTAACTTTCAATACAAAAAAAGATTTTCCATTATCGTCGACTGCAATATTCAATCGCAGGGATTTTTCTCCCGTTTCCGGATCAGTATATTGTTGAGAAGGAATGGTATCGCGTATTAAGGATGAAAACAATCCTAAGTTTTCTGCGGGTAGCGACACCTGCGCATTGATCCCTTCGTGCGCCACATAGATGCGGCCTAACACACCCAGGGTGCTCAGCTTGTGATATAGATCGTCGCGGAATTGCTGCGGGTCTGAGATCGGAAAGTATTCGTAAAATGAAACGGTGGTCCGTTTTTCATCTGAAGCTAACATACGCTGCTTCAGTTCC
>JAYRVB010000220.1:0-1543 GCA_041918775.1 Chitinophagales bacterium | reverse complement strand
TGGCCGATCCACAGAAAAATTTTATCGGCGTAGATATTAAAGGCAACCGTATGCACCGCGGTGCAAAAAGAGCTTTATTAGAAAAGATCGACAACGCATTTTTTCTGCGCACCGATATTAATATCATTGAAACATTTATCGCACCCGCCGAGATTCAGGAAATTTGGATCACCTTTCCTGACCCGCATCTGAAAACAGGCAAACACCTCAAGCGATTGACAAGTCCGCGGTTTCTGGCCAAATACAAGAACATTTTGAAACCCGATGGCGTCATCCATCTCAAAACAGATGATCCTACCTTATATGATTATACACTCGAAGTGATCGAAACAGAACAGCATCAGTTGCTGTATGCCGATGATGATATTTATGCAAAGCCATTGCCCGAACCACTGTTAGAGATCAAAACCTATTACGAAGGCATGCACCTGGCTGAAGGCAGGAAGATCAAGTATGTGAAATTTCGACTGAAAGCAGATTAAACATCAGCTCAATTGCTCAAGCCAGTCGGCAATGGCATCATATGATTTAATTCCGGTGGCTTCTTCCGGACTGCCACTTAATTGAATAGCGGTACCGGCAGGTAATGATTGAATATCATAAGGTGCGTCGAGCGGAAACATACATTCTCCCGGAGCCATACCTTCCGGAATGTCTTTGCGGTCCTTAAGTAAATAATAAATGACCAGCTCATCCAGAGGAAGTGCCTGCTCATGTGCCTGATATTCAACGATCACCGGTAGTCCGATGTTCAGGAGCAGGGGGCGAAGTTGTGCATATTCGGCGTAAGGTACCTGCACCACATCGGGTTGTACAAAGGTGATGATCTCACGTACATTTTCTGCATCCTGATGCGCAAATTCTGCAACTATGCGCGGACCATTTATCCATCCTTTGATGGCCAGCGCCTGGGCAGGGGAGAGGTACAGTGTTGACTGAGGATCAAAACAGAATCCTAAAAACTCTACTGCATACGCTGCAAAAAAACGCGCATCCGTGAGATGGGTGATCGCACCTACTTTTATGGTTTGTTGCATCATTGCCACAAAATTCTCAATTTCGAGGGAGATTTTTATGTCGGCACAAGAACCACATTTCTTCGACCTGGTTTGGCAGGTGGTCAGATTGATCCCGAAAGGACGTGTAACCAGCTATGGCGCTATAGGAAAATACCTGGGCACCGGTCGCAGTGCACGTATGGTTGGCTGGGCCATGAATGCCGCACATCACGCCAAACCCAAAGTGCCGGCACATCGCGTAGTAAATCGAAATGGGTTGCTCACGGGCAAGGCCCATTTCAACCCTCCGGAAAAGATGCAACAGCTCTTAGAGAAAGAAGGTATCCAGGTAAAAAATAACCAGATCGTCGATTTTCAAAAACATTTCTGGGATCCTGCGAAAGAGATCGAAGATCTGGGCGGATGAGTGGGGCAGTGGGTGAGTGGGTTAATGGGTCAGTCGGTCAGTGGGTGAGTGGGTCAGTATTTATGTAAGGGCTATTTTGCTGTTGAGGTCCCAAGATTATTTATCAAATGAAAAATCG
>JAYRVB010000219.1:0-13464 GCA_041918775.1 Chitinophagales bacterium | reverse complement strand
TGTGCTATTGTGCCAATTTGTTGATCTGCTGATGGAAGGCAGCATACAAAGATGTTGAGCGAGGAGTTGCAGCGTAAAGCGGGTGAGGATGTGCATGCATGTCGAGAAAGTTCATGCTCCATTTTATTATGGTATAACATTTGAAACAACAGGCAACAATGAAAAAAAGCGCTGCTAAAAATTCCAAGTCTTCAACTCATCTACACAATCCGCCTAATCGGCTTCATGTGCGATTCATACATTTTAACTGCTCAGTTCCGCTGATCCAATCCCAAGGATAATTTATTGCGCAGCGTATCCAAAAAATGTTGCTCGTTCGGGCGGATGAGGGTGATGGTGAACGTTTCTTTGCGCACTGCGAGTTGGATGGTGTTGTCGACGGATTCGTAGCGACTGTCGAGGGTGACCAGAAAATGATCGGAACGACCTTCAATTTCGAAGCTGATGACGGAGTTGTCGCTCACTACGATGGGCCGGATGTTGAGGTTGTGTGGCGCAACGGGGGTGATGACAAAATTTTCTGAAGTGGGAAATATGATGGGGCCTCCGCAACTCAATGAATAACCGGTAGATCCGGTGGGGGTGGATACAATGAGGCCGTCTGCCCAATAACTCATGAGAAACTCGCCATTGATATACGTGTGGATCACGATCATGGCGGAGCTGTCTTTTTTGTGAATGGTAAATTCATTCAAGGCAAATGGTGCGCCGTCGAACAGATCGGGAGCGTTGGAGTCGAGGTGTATGAGGGTGCGACGATCATGTGTCACCGCGCCTTTTTCGAGTGCATCTAAAATGCTTACGATCTCGTCTTTGCCCACATTGGCCAGAAATCCGAGTCGGCCGATGTTGATGCCAACGATCGGAATATTTGTATCGCGCACAATGGTGATGGTGTCGAGCAAAGTGCCGTCGCCACCTACACTGAATATGTAATCGAGTTTGCCGATCACTTCGGCATGTCGCTCATTAAAAATTGCGGGTGTTTCCTTGAACTGAATATTATTGACGAGGTGCGGATAATATTCTTCGTGAATATAATAGGTGATACCACGCGCATACAATTCATCAAACATCTGCTGCACGGAAGGCAGTGCATCTTTTTTGATCAATCGTCCATAGATCGCTACATGCATGGTCAGATATTAAGGAAATTCATGAGTGCATCATAACGGTCTTTGAGCATTTCACCGAGATCGCTTTCCTGAAAATAGGCGCGCACATGATATTCGTATCGCTCAAAAGTGGCTACAATATGTTTCACTTCAGTGGTATCCACCTTCATGGTAACGGTATGTTTACCGGAGTCGGCATCCACATTAAAATATAAACTGAGGATATGTGCATCATTGCCTTCCACGATGCGCGCAATATCGCTCAACACATAATCTGTTTTCTGCTGCAACTCAACGATGATTACCCCACCGGGTTCGCTGATGCTCGACATCTTGGCGAAGTGATACAACAAACTCTGCAGGGTGATGAGGCCGAGGTAATTGTCTTCGTTGTCCACCACCGGAATCACTGTTGATTTTAGGGTAGCCGCAACACGCAATACTTCATAAATGTGTTCGGTATCTCGAACAAAGGGCTTGTATAAGTTGCGCAGAAACTTGCCCAACTGCTCGTTGGTATTGTTAAAATCGAGGATATCATCCTCACTCACCAAACCGATGTATTTTTTTTGATCTACCAGTGGCAGGTGAGAGAGTTTGAATTCATACATCCACTCAATCGCCTTGGTGCCTGTGTCCTTTACTTTAAGGGGCGGGATATTCTCTGATATGATGTCTTTTGCCAGCACGTTAATGTAATTCCATGAGGAATGTATTCAGATAACGATTAAACTCCTCAGGTTGTTCCATCATCGGGGCATGACCGCACTGATCTATGAAAATTAATTTTGAATTCGGGATCAGTTTATGGAATTCTTCCCCCACAAAAGGCGGAGTGATCGTATCATCCTTACCCCATATCAGCAAAGTTGGTGCCGTTATCTTACTCACCTCCTCGGCCAGATTCTGACGGATCGCGCTTTTGGCCGTGGCCAATACCCTGATCACCTTGTTGCGGTCGTTCACAATATCGAATAACTCGTCCACCAACTCCTTCGACGCGTGTTTGGGATCGTAAAAAGTAAGCTCTGCCTTGCGTTTGATATAATCGTAGTCGCCGCGCTTCGGATAACTGTCGCCCATGGCGCTTTCAAAGAGTCCTGACGAACCGGTGAGCACCACGCCCTGCACTTTTTCCATGTTCTGGAGGGTGTAGATCAGCGCGATATGTCCGCCCAGCGAATTGCCGAGCACGATCACTTTATCGTATCCCTTATAGGCCACAAACCGCTCCACATAAGCCACATAGCCGCTTACAGTAGTTTCTTCTACCGGCAGATCATAGAGTGGCAGTATGGGGATCACCACCTTATGGGTGCCCCTGAAATGTTCAATAATATCATAAAAGTTGCTCAGGGCGCCGAACAGTCCGTGCAGGAGCATCAGCACATCACCTTCCCCTTCTTCCACGTATTTGAATCCGTTTTCTTCTCTGACAGTGTGCGTCATACTTGGTTTTGAGTGCGTTACAAAAATAGCATTTCTTCCGAGTTATGCTAACGAAGGCTGTTGATCCAGTTGGCCATCATGGTTGCGCCCTCAGGTGTACCAATGGATTCAGGATGAAACTGCAGTCCGCTCAGGGGCAAATGGGCATGGCTGATGGCCATGGGTTCGGCCGTATCTGCGGTTTGGGCGGTGAGCTGCAGCACGGGCGGCAGGGCGCTGATATTGAGGGAATGGTAGCGCATCACCTCGGTATGCTGGGGTATACCGGCAAATAGTCCGGTGCCCGTATGGGTGATGCGGGAGCTTTTGCCGTGCATGGGGAGCGGACTATGCACCACCTCAGCCCCAAAATACGCCCCCAGGGCCTGATAACCCAAACAAATACCCAACACCGGCAAGCGGGTATGCACCTGGTGGATCAGCTCCATCATGACACCTGCCTCCTGCGGCCTGCCCGGACCCGGCGACAAAACAATACCGCGATAAGGCACAGCCAACATTTCCGTCACCGACATCGCATCGTTTCGCAACACCGTCACCTCGGCGCCTATACGATGCATATAATCATATAGGTTCCAGGTAAAGGAATCGTAATTATCCAACAATAAAATGCGCATGCAGGTGCTGTTGAGCGCGGAAAATTAGTGTTATTGTGGGAATTATGGTGCTGAGGATCTCTTTGATGCTTACTGGTGGGAGGTGTTTATTCAGTTAGGGAAGAAGCTGCTTAGATGTGTTGATCCTCACCCCTCCGCCGAATGACTATCCTGAAACTGCTTAAACCATACATCCAATTTGTCAAACGCCTCGCGCATGGGTGGAATGATCCTGCCGAGCAGATCAAAAGTTTCCGGTGCTAAACTATGGATGTATGTGAAGGTGACTGATTCATCGCGCAACTCGGGAGAAAATAATTCCATATTGTTGAGGTAAAATAAAATGGTGGAAAATAACATGGTCCACACCAATCCCCATACCAATGCACCGGCAGCCTGATTGATAAAATTGAGTTTGATCAATTTAAATACACCTTCCATCGCCTGCTCCAGCAACCTGAATAATAAATACAATCCGATGAATACCGCAATAAATGCGATCAAAGGCAAATACTTTCCCGAAACGTTGAACCATTTATCAATATATACCGCAGCAATTTCGCTGAATCGCACTGCTGCCAGCAAACCGATAATGAGTGCGAGCAGCGATACAATGGAATGTATAATGCCCTTCCGGTATCCATGTATCATGGCCAGCAAAAGCAAAATAGCATATATGATATCGAGTATCACCTGAAATGTGCTGAGCAACTGATGTCGGCCTTATGCGCCGGCACCGAGTATTTCTTTAACGATGGCAGCGATCTTATCCCCATCAGCTTTACCCGCCAATTGTTTGGATGCAGTGCCCATAACCCTGCCCATATCTTTCATGCCGGTAGCACCGAGCGATGAAATGATGGCAGTCACCTGCGCACGCAATTCTTCCGGCGACATCGGTTGCGGCAAAAACGATGCGATCACATCCATTTCTTCTTTTTCCGCAGCCGCTAATTCCGGGCGATTTTGTTGCGTGTATGTAGCATAACTTTCTTCGCGTTGCTTCATCATTTTTTGCAACACCTGTAATTCTTTTGCTTCCGAAAGTGTTTCTTCCGCGCCCTTTTCTGTTTTCGCCAACAGGAATGCTGCCTTGATGCCGCGTAATGCACGCAAACGTCCTTCCTGTTTATTTTTCATGGCATCTTTAATGCCCTCGTTTACCTGATCGAATAATGACATAGTATCTATTTATATAGGAGGTAAAAATACACAATTTACATGGGAGTATGTTCGAACTGTTGCAGTCAATACTTACAAAACAAATAAATTCAGGTTTTGGGGAAAAAGAACATATACGCAATGCGCAACGCCATGCTCCATGCGGGCTGGTATTTTATCCCGTACATTCGCCTACATCCGCGATTTTTTGCACCTTCGTGTCACTATGGCAAACATCAAACACCTGCTCCCCATTCTGATCATCGTTTCCGGATGCGCCGTGTTGTCGAACAGGCGCTCTCCTTACACAAACCTCAACGGCACCTGGATCCCGGTGGAACAGGTATTTGCAGGTTCTGCATTCTCCCCGGAATATTATGCCGCACAACGGCTGATCCTGTTCGATTCCAGTTATGTGGTATATGCGGAAAGTACCGACGCGGGAAAAATGGTGGCTACTGATCGCACCATGGACATCTATGGTTTACAAGGGGTAAATGCAGGAAAACATTTCAAGGCGAGTTACACACTCCGCAACGATACCCTGAAGATCTGCTACGACCTTACCGGAAAACAATATCCGGAAGTCATGATATCGGATTCAGCGAACTTTTATTTTATGTCCACCTTTGTCAGATCACAAAGCGAATGATCAGTCCTGTGTCTGATGCACTTTACTGAGCTCTACCACCTTTCGGTAATAAGCTTCATAGAGTGGTAAAATGTTCGGCAACGAAAAAGCCTGTGCCTGTTTGAACGCATTCGCACGAAATTGTTGTAAGCGCTGCGGATCTGAAAGAATGTAAATGGCATTCTTCGCCATATCATCCACATCTCCCACATTACTCATAAATCCGGTAACACCGTTGATATTAATTTCGGGTATACCACCGGTATTGGTAGAGATCACCGGCACTTCACAAGCCATTGCTTCCAGGGCTGCGAGTCCGAAGCTCTCCGTTTCAGAAGGCAGCACGAACAGATCTGCAATAGCCAGCAACTCTTCCACTGCTTCCTGCTTGCCTAAGAAATACACATCATCTTCCATACATACTTGTCGCGTCAGCTTCTCCACATTTTGTCGCTCAGGACCATCACCTACCAGCAACAATTTTGCCGGCACTGCTTCCTTGATCTGACAAAACACTTTTACCACATCCTCCACGCGTTTCACTTTTCGGAAATTGGAAGTATGCACGATGATCTTTTCTCCGTTCTTGGCGATCACCTGACGAAAGTGATCTTTATTCAGTTTTTTAAATCTGGTGAAGTCAATGAAATTCGGGATCACCTCAATTTCTTTTTGAATATCAAAGTTGGCAAAAGTATCCTGTCGCAAACTATCCGAAACAGAAGTGATACCGTCACTCTGATTGATACTGAAAGTAACCACCGGCACAAAGGTGGCATCTTTACCTACAAGTGTGATATCTGTTCCGTGCAGGGTGGTGATAAATGGGAGATGATAATTTCTATCCTTGAGAATTTGCTTGGCGAGATAGGCAGCAGAAGCATGCGGAATGGCATAATGCACATGCAGCAGGTCCAATTTTTCATTGATGGCCACATCTACGATCTTACTACTCAATGCGATCTCATAGGGAGGATATTCAAATAAAGGGTAATTTGTAAAATTGACTTCATGAAAAAAGATATTCTCATGAAATGAATCCAATCGAAAGGGTTGCTTGTACGTAATAAAATGTACCGTATACCCTTTATCCGCTAACGCTTTGCCTAATTCCGTAGCGATCACTCCGCTTCCCCCGTAGGTGGGATAGCACACTATGCCGATTTTCATGTTGTGAAGGTAATGTGTTTCTAGAAGGTATGGCGGGGGTGAAAAGTTCACTGCGCATCAAAAAAGCCGGTTTAGGCATCGAAAACAACCCCGTCGGCTCAATCAGAAGCAGGGCTTCCTGGCTCCTTGCTGGTAAGCACGGCCTCATAGATCACGTCCATGATCTTGTTGCGGATGCCTTCAGAGCTGAGTTTATTGGGTTCAGCAGTGGGCTGTACGCGGTTCGAGAGGAAGATATATAAGAGGTCGTATTCAGGATCTGCCCACACACAAATTCCGGTAAATCCCTGATGTCCGAAGGTGGAAGCACTGGCATATCCGCTGCAAGGCGAAGGTCCCTGCATATCGGGTTTATCAAAACCCAGTCCGCGACGCGAAATATCACTTTGCTTCTTTGTGAACAGCTTTACGGTCTTCGGGTCAATATATTGCACACCACCATAATACCCTTCATTGAGCAACATCTGATACAATATAGCCAGGTCTTCTGCATTGCTGAATAATCCGGCGTGCCCTTCTACCCCACCCATCATGGCCGCACCCATATCATGCACATAACCCTGCACGGTCTGGAAGCGGAAATAATTATCATTTTCTGTCGGCACTATCCTGTCCTTCGGAAATTTTTGCAATGGATTAAAACAGGTGGTCTGCATACCCAGTGGTCCATAAAATCTGGTATACAGATAGGTATCCAATGAAATACCGGAAATTTTTTCAGCTATGCGTTTGCCAATATACATGCTGAGATCGCTGTATACATATTTTTTACTCTTGATCTCCGTGTTCTGAATGATGCTCCAGATACTGTCGCGATAATCATCCCGCATGAACACGCCATCAGCTACCTGCGTAGAAAATCCACTGATCGCCGATTGATTATAATACAGCGGATTTAAAGTACCATCTGCATTCAGCGTGCGTTTGTAAAAAGGTATCCAGGCCGGAAGTCCGCTTTGATGGGTAAGTATATCCTGAATTTTCAAACCACCAATATTCGTGCCTTCGGTTTCCGGTAAATAATCGCTGACGGTATTTTGTAAATTCAGTTTTCCTTCGGCATACAGATCCATGAGCATCATGGTAGTAGCTGAAGTTTTCGTTACACTGGCCAGATCATAAATGCTGGAAAGTGACACTGCATCTTTCTTGGTATAGGTATAACTGCCAAATGCTTTATCGTAAATAACCTTGCCTTCTTTCGCAACCAGTATCTGACAACCCGGTGATGCCTGCACTGCTATGCACGCCTTGGCGATGCTGTCGATGCGCTGCAATTTCTCCGGGGCGATACCGAGTTCTTCCGGTATGGTATATTTTAATCGTTGCAAGGCGCCGGTTTCCACGCCGCTGTTTACTTTAAACACGCCTGCGCTGACCGGTAATTTTCCATCAAAAGGTATGGCACCGAACAAGGCCATGGCTGTGGCCTGCTGCGTATAGGTGTCGTCATCATAACTCACCACATGGTATTGCGCCTGCTGCACGCGTTCGAGGGCATACGGACTGCCAAACAGACATACAAGTGTCCGCGTATTCGCACTCAGTTTGGTGATGAGGTCTTCCGTACTTGTTGAAATACCGTAATTACTACTTCTGGCGCGTTTCATATCGTGCACACCAACGATCACCATTTCGTAACCCTTCAGCTTCTGCAACATTTGTGTGTAAGCCGCAGCGTCAGCATCCTTTTTGATCTGATATTTATCTACTTTGGCATATTTACCCAGATACTCCTGAAAAGTACTCGCTGCTCCATCACCAATACACACAGAAGCAATGGACAAAGTATCTATTTGCTTAAATGGCACCAGTGCATCGTTTGTATGTGCGAGTGTGATACTATGTTCGGTAATGCTGCGCTTTAATAAAGTGGCTTCTGCAGAGTTCAGGTCGGCAGTAATATTTTTTACTTCTACGAGTTTGTTCTTGTCCAAACCCGCAAAAGCTTTTGCTTTTAAAATGCGGCTCACACTTTCATTGATGCGCGCCTCTGTAATTCTGCCGGAGGCCACCGCTTTTTTGATCGCATCTACGGCAACAGGTACATTCTCACTGAAGAGCAACACATCATTGCCCGCCAGAAATGCGCGCACTTCCAATTCGCCATTTGCATAGCTGTCGGCCGCACCTTTCATATTCAATGCATCAGAAAATATAAGCCCGCGAAATTGCATGGTCTCGCGCACCAGATCAACACCCACCTTTGGCGAAAGCGAAGTAGGTGTTTTATCGGAATTATCTAAAGCAGGAATAAATAAATGGGCTAGCATGATGGATCCCACACCCTGGCTCATCAATACTTTGAAGGGATAAAATTCAAGACTGTCGAGATGGGCATAAGAATGGTTGATGACCGGCAATGTCTTGTGCGAATCGGAATCCACATCTCCGTGACCCGGAAAATGTTTTGCGCAGGCAATTACGCGATGATCCTGCAAGGCCTGCATATACATCAGCCCTTTTAAGGTCACATTATATTTATCTTCTCCGAACGACCTGTCGCCGATCACCGGATTCAACGGATTGTTATTGATATCCACTACCGGCGAAAAGCTCACGTGCACACCAAGTCGACGCAATTGCTCAGCGATCACCTCACCGGTTTGATATACCAGCGAATCGTTGGTCATGGCACCCCAGGTAAGCTGTCGCTGAAAGGCGATCACGCTGTCGAGGCGCATGGCTGGTCCCCACTCCGCATCCATCCCGATGAGTAGAGGCACTTTGGAGAGTTTCTGATAGTTGTTGGTCAGTTTGGCCTGGCGCACGGGTCCGCCCTGCATAAAAATGAGGCCGCCGATCTGCTGATTTTTGATCAGGCCTTCAATATTCTGCACATGTGCTGCGTCTTTATTGGAATAGGCAGCAACCATAAACAATTGACCGATCTTCTGATCGAGGGTCATTTTGCTGATGAGGGAATCTACCCAGGGGTAGTCCTGATCATAGAAGGGCGTATCCTCGGCCGGCATAGCCACTCTGGCCTGAGGTCCTTTCGAGGCAGAAACGAGACCTACGGTGAGGAGGAGTATGATGAAAAAGCGCAAATTCACTGGTTTGTTGCCGTTTTTGACGTTTATGCAAATGTAAGCAAAGGCTGTGCCTATTGAACGGAAAATATCCGATACCTGTTGTGTTAACACCAATAAATAGGACAGTTTGCGCCTAAGCGGCCGCTAAAACAGTACATTTGCACCTTCGCGGAATCGCAGGAAGAGAATCGTGTTGTAATCAGACCATGGGAGATATCATCCACCTTTTACCAGACGCCATAGCCAATCAGATCGCTGCGGGAGAAGTCATCCAACGACCGGCCTCTGCAGTAAAGGAGCTTTTGGAAAATGCAGTGGATGCCGGCGCAACGGAGATCAGGGTGGTGATCAAGGAGGCGGGTAAAATGCTCATTCAGGTGACCGATAACGGCAAAGGCATGAGCTTTACCGATGCGCGGATGTGTTTCGAACGACATGCTACCAGCAAGATCCGCTCGGCTGATGATATTTTCTCTATCCGCACCAAAGGATTCAGAGGGGAGGCTTTGGCGAGTATCGCCGCCATCGCGCAGGTAGAGTTAAAAACGCGCCAGGCCGACCAGGAAGTAGGTACGCGATTGGTGATAGAAGGATTCGACATCAAATCGCATGAGCAGGCGCAATGTGCCATCGGCACCACCATCATGGTGAAAAACCTGTTCTATAATGTGCCGGCGCGACGAAATTTCCTGAAATCAAATACCGTAGAACTCAAACATATCATTGATGAGTTTGAGCGTGTGGCTTTGGCACATGAAGATATTTTCTTCTCACTCATACATAATGGCGTGGAGTTATTCCACTTAAAGGCAGGAAACTTACGTCAGCGCATCACGCATTTATTTGGTGCCGGCTATAATGAGAAACTGGTGCCACTTTCTGAGAGCACCTCGGTGACTAATATTCGCGGATTTATCGGCAAACCCGATTCCGCAAAAAAAACCAAGGGCGAACAGTTCTTTTTTGTAAACAATCGCTTCATCAGAAGTCCGTATTTACATCATGCAGTCATGAGTGTATATACTGATCTCCTACCCGATGGCAGCTTCCCTTTATATACTATTTATATAGATATCGATCCTGCGCGTATTGACGTAAACGTACATCCGACCAAACAGGAGATCAAATTTGAAGACGAGCGCATCATTTATACCTTTATACAGGCTGCAGTGCGACATGCACTTGCGCAATACAGTGTTACGCCTACCTTAGATTTTGATCAGGACAACACCTTTGCCAACCTGCCTAGTTTTTACAAGCGCCCCGAAGCTCCGGCAGTTACCTTCAAAACAGTAGAAAGTCGCATGAACGACATGCCGCATACCGAAGCGGAAGCCGGTGCTGCGCATCTCCATACTTCAAAAGGTGCCGACACCTTCGCCAATGCTTTTCATCAGCGAAAGGCACAATTTGAGCGCAGCGGTTTGCATGAGGAGGAGATCGGCACAAATGATGCACAGATAGAAGGATCGGTGCCTTTTCAGATCCATCATCAATATATTGTTACGCAGATCAAAAGCGGTTTCATCGTGATCGATCAGCAGGCAGCACATGAGCGTATCCTGTATGAAAAATATGTGCAGCTTTTACAACAGAAGAAACATCATTCTCAACAACAATTATTTCCGCAAACCATACAAGCCTCGGGCTCCGACCACGCTGTATTAAGTGCCTTGTTGCCTGATCTGCAAAATATGGGTTTCGACATACAGCCTTTCGGAAAAGATACGTTTGTAGTGCATGGCATTCCGGTAGAATTTGAAAGCCCTGATGCCACCACAGTGATAGAACAACTTCTCGAACAGTTTAAGGAAGACAGATCAGCACTGAAACTCGATCGCCATGAAACGATCGCGCGCTCACTGGCACGGTCGAACAGCATCAAACGCGGTCAAAAACTGGACGACCGCGGTATGCGGCATTTAGCAGATCAGCTATTTGCCTGCACTACACCATTTACTTCCCCGTTTGGCTACCTCACATTTGTTACCTTCACCCTGGAGGCATTGGCTCAACAATTTCAAAAATCGAACGGTTAATATAACATGTCACAATTTCAATTTACCAGGTTCAACTATTTACCTCCGGTGATCAAAAATCTGCTGATCATCAACGGTTTGGTTTTTCTGGCAACCATCACATTTCCCGACCTCACTGAACTGCTGGCTTTGCATTATCCCGGCGATGAAAATTTCAAACCTTTTCAATTCATCACCCACATGTTTACACATGGCAGTTTAAGCCACGTGTTCTTCAACATGTTCTCCCTTTGGATGTTTGGTGCGGTATTGGAAAATGTATGGGGACCAAAGCGCTTTCTTCAATTCTTTATGATCACGGGTATTGGCGCCGCGGTATTATATACCGGTGTACATGCCTGGCAGGCCTATGATGCTTTTGGCACCTTAACGCCAACAATGGACATGGCCAAATCGGCTCGTCAGTTCAATGTTTTACAATCACTGGCCAGTCCCACTGTTGGGGCATCCGGTGCGATCTATGCCGTATTGGTGGCATTTGGCATGCTGTTTCCGAATACGCTTATCTACATCTATTTATTGATACCGGTTAAGGCGAAATACCTCATCATCATCATGATCGCGATCGAATTGTTCCTGGGTTTATCAAACAATCCAAGCGACAACGTTGCACACGTTGCCCATTTAACAGGCGCGTTGATGGGGTATATCATGATCAAGGTTTGGTCAAGAAATAAGAATCGGTTTTATTGATCCACGGACGCATCCATGAGTTTCAGATCCGACATCAGGCATCAATGGTTATATGGCACAGCCATCATGAAAATACTGATGGTGAATGTCGCGATATTTCTTTTGCAGATCGTGGCGCTTATCGTGGCGCGTATATTCAGTCAGGAAGATGCTTATCTGAATTGGATATCCCGTTGGTTTTATGCAAGCACGGATATCGGCGAATTGCTCCGTCGCCCGTGGACAATTTTTACCTACATGTTCATGCATGATCTGGAGGATATTTTTCACATCATCTCCAACATGCTGTATCTCTTTTTCTTCGGCAGGATATTTTCAGACATTATACAGCAGAAAATGGCGTATCCGCTTTACCTATTGGGTGGTGTAGCCGGGTTATTGGTTGAATTGATCGTGATCAATATTATTCCGGATTACAGAGACAGTATCGGATCCCTGACTGTTGGCGCTTCGGCAGCGGTCATGGCCATTGTACTGGCTACCGCCACCTTACAACCGGATTATTCAGTGCACCTGATCCTGATCGGCCCGGTAAAATTGAAATATATTGCTGCCTTTGGTGTCATTATCGACCTCATCAGTATTTCAGCAGAACAAAATCTCGGTGGCCACCTCGCACATGTCGGAGGCGCTTTAACCGGCTTTTTATATATTCGCAGTTACAGACGCAGTGGAAACTGGTTTTCGTGGTGGCCTCGCTTTGAGCAAAAAGTGCATGCGATCACCCATCCGAAAAAAACACGCGTCGCCTATGTGAATCCAAATATGCACACCACACGCAAAAGCTCTGCAGCAGAAGAGCAGGAAAAATTAAACGCCATTTTGGATAAGATCAAGGCCAGTGGATACGACAGTTTGAGTAAAGCTGAAAAGGCATTCTTATTTACTATAAGCAACAAGAAGTAGCGTATGAAATGGTGGCATAAGGTGATCTTTGGATTCACTATTCTTGCAGGCATATTATATCTGGGTGCCTGGCTGGCCATGTTTATCAGTCCGGAATTTTTCTGGCCAATTGCATTTCTGGGTCTGGGCTATTTTCCCATCCTGTGCTTCTATCTCCTGAACATGTTGATCTGGTTATTCATCAGGCGTAAGATATTCTGGTGGATGATGCTATTC
The DNA here is from genome assembly GCA_041918775.1 of Chitinophagales bacterium. Taxonomy (GTDB): domain Bacteria; phylum Bacteroidota; class Bacteroidia; order Chitinophagales; family BACL12; genus UBA7236. Next base: position 453 of record JAYRVB010000219.1, on the reverse strand, counting down.
TTTGGACTGGGTTTTACGGCACATTTCCGACATTTCAGCACAGGTGCTTTGACCAAAGCGGATCCTGAAGACAAACCTGTATATACCATCCTGCAGTACAATGTGCAGGGATTTGATGCATACAACAAAGAAGGAAAATATAAATATCGCGATGAGATCATCGCAAATATTGCACAGGAAAAACCGGATGTGATCTGCTTGGAAGAATTTAACTCCTATGCCAATCACCCAAAGGAAGTAAGCAATCTCGATCTCGTACTAAAAGCCAGCGGACTTCCATATTATTATTATTTCAAAGCCTATGAGAACGAAAAAACCACCCGCAGCTTTGGACTGATCATATTATCAAAATTCCCGATTGTAGATAGTGGTCGCCTGGAATTTCTTTCTCTCAGTGAATTAAATTCCACCATTTATGCCGACATCGTTTTTCCTGAAGACACTGTGCGGGTA
>JAYRVB010000218.1:0-3871 GCA_041918775.1 Chitinophagales bacterium | reverse complement strand
GCGATGGCCGCTTACATTCAATACGTCATCTACCCTGCCGGTGATTCTGTAAAATCCCTGCTCATCCCGATAGGCACCATCTCCGGTAAAATACATTTGATGATATGTAGCGAAATAATTGCTGCGACATCTTTCATGATCACCATAGGTGGTTCTGATGATAGACGGCCACGGCGCGCTCAAACATAAATTGCCCTGTACATTATTCGCAGTGATCACTTCACCCTTGTCATCCAATAAAACAGGCAACACGCCCGGCATGGGCAGAGTGGCATAAGCGGGTTTTGCAGGCGTTATTCCGGCCAGATTGCTGATCATGATGCCGCCGGTTTCTGTTTGCCACCAGGTATCAACGATAGGGCATCTCCCTTTCCCTACCTTGCTGTGATACCATTGCCAGGCTTCTTCATTGATCGGCTCTCCAACAGTACCTAATACACGTAATGACGAAAGATCACTTTCATCTAAATATGCGTCTCCAAATGCCATTAAACTGCGAATGGCCGTTGGCGCCGTATATAAAATATGCACGCCAAACTTGTCTACGATCTGCCAGAAGCGCGAGGCATCCGGCCAGGTAGGAATACCTTCAAACATCAGCGTTGTGGCGCCTGCACTTAATGGACCATATAATATATAACTATGTCCGGTGATCCAGCCAATGTCTGCTGTGCAAAAATGAATTTCTCCGGGGCGATATTGAAATACATTCAGAAATGTATAATTGGCATACACCATATACCCGGCACTGCTATGCACCACGCCCTTTGGTTTTCCGGTTGATCCACTCGTATATAAAATAAAAAGTGGGTCTTCGCTATCCATACTCACCGCTTCAAAATCATGCAAACCAAGTGTTTCTATTTTTTTGATCTCATCTTCCCACCACACATCTCTTCCTTTTATCATACTGACAGGTATCCGCGTGCGCGTGCTCACGATCACTCGTTGCACAAACGGACAGGCAATTAATGCATCATCAATAATGGATTTCAACGGAATGTCTTTTGCACCCCTGAATGCGCCATCACTGGTGATGATGCAGGTAGCCTGAGCGTCTTGCAATCTGTCTGCGATACTCTGCGCACTAAATCCGCCAAATATCACCGAATGTATGGCACCCACACGCGCGCAGGCCAGTACCGCGATGGCCAACTCGGGGGTCATGCCCATGTAAATGCATACCCTGTCGCCTTTGCGCACACCATTATTATGCAATACATGCGCAAACTGACATACTTTATCATACAACTGCTTATAGGTAAGTACGCGATGGGCTTCCTCCGGATCATTGGGCTCCCAAATTAAAGCCGGCTGATCTGCCTGTTGTTGCAAGTGCCGGTCGAGACAATTTTCCGTAATATTTAATTTACCACCCAGGAACCAACGTACATGTGGTTCAACAAAATTCCAATCGAGCGGAATTTCCCATTTCTGTTTCCATTGAAAATGTGCCGCGATGTCTTCCCAAAATGCCGCCGGTTGTGCTATACTTTTGGCATAAGCTTCATGGTACTGTGCTAAACTGGTGATCTGGTATGGATAAGTCATGTGATGGATTTCCAGAAGCGAATCTAAGTCGCATACAAATACCTTGTATATCTATGATCACGATTTTTTGGAATATGGCACAACAACTACATCTGCATTTTTCTGAGCAACACGATCTGTCCGAGGTGATAATACCCATGTTCGATCACCGCTTCGATATTGCGTTTCCATGTGCCGTATCTGATATCTACAAACGCATCCTGCAACTGTGCTTCCGACATGCCTTCTACCTGAGCAGCAAATGATTCGGCATGTTTAAACAACAACGCTTTCATGGCCATCCACTCGGCTTCATCCTGTGGCAGCGTAAACGTATAACTTAAAGCATCGCGGATCTGTAATGGGCCTCCCGCCATCACCGATAACAAACCGTCCAGATAGTAGTCGATATGAAAAGTAAGTGCGGCTATCGTATTCAGTTCGCCTGTTTTTTGCACGGCCTGTGCAAGGGTCACTTGTGCCAATTCCTGCTGATAGTTGGTTTGTGCTATCCAGCGACCGTTGAGATACACGTCACGAATAGCTTTTGCGAGGTCTGTTGCTGTTGACATCCTATACCATTTAATAAGTGCGTCCGCTCAATGTAGGATCTTTCAGGTTGATCCAGAAAATATGTGTTGGTTCGGTTTCGCCTTTGCTGCCATCTTTATCCTGATCAAATCTGGCAAAAATATACATGAGGTCGTTGGCTTCATCGTATTCTGATTTATATACAGCATACTGCTCAGGTATCAGCATTTTTTTGAATGTGCCCTGCATATCAAACAAAAACATACGCCGAAGGTCGTCGGGATTTATCAATCCATCACCATTGGTATCTTCATTGTATGCCGACACCATGATATAATCTCTCTGCACCGGCACGCCATGTAAAGTATCTTTTTCGGGTGTTGGAAAATACACCGTGCCTATCAATACGGATTGTTCAAATAAGTTTTTGCTGCGCTGCTCAGAAAGACTGTAATGCGATACATTCACCATATTAAACCCATATATCGCCTCTAATCCCGGCATTAAATGTCCATTCCAGTTATTGCCTGCAGTATTTACCTCATCTTCGTATCGATAGTGCGCATTGTTTCCACCAATATAATAAGTTTCATCGCGCTCATCGTAGTTCAATTTATAAATGGTGGTCAGTCGCACTTCCGGTGTTATTGTACGCATCACATTACCTGGTCTGGTGGCTATGTGCAAACTATCTTTCGAAAATCCATCTGAGTGTAGCGAAGCATTTTCCTCCGTATTTGACCGCACTGAAAACCCTTTATCATAGTCACGCGTATCGCGTTCCCTGCAACTGACGGCGAGCAGGTATATCAACAAGAGGATGAATTGGTGGTTGTATTTCATGAGTCCCGGTAAACTGTTTTTATTGTTGAAAATTACACGCGCTTAAAAACGAAAGCGACTTACTTAGGTAGTATAAATAAACGAAAATTTAGCCTAACCTGACACATACATTTTGCACCCTGCTTTTATGTAATTGGCGGCCCACCCTAAAACAGCATGCGATCTGGCAATATGGTTTGCCGTATATGCAAGGTGTCTGTACCGCGCTTAGCGTACCTCGACCAAAATTTTCTCCTATCTTTATATTATGAAAAAGTCCCTATTTACTCCATTTCTCTTACTGATCACGGTATCAGTTGCCTTTGCGCAGGTAACCCCATTTACCGCAGGTGAGGGCTGGAGCTATTACGGCCCTTTGCCTTTTACCGGTTTTGGCTGGAGCATGACCACCGCCGGCGATGTGAATGGCGATGGCTATGAAGACATGGTCGTTTCGGCAATAGACTACTCAAACCCAATTGAAACCGAAGAAGAAGAAGGCCGAATCTTCTTGTTTTACGGAGGCCCCGATGGCCTGAGCGAGACCCCGGCCTGGTCGCATGAAAGCAATGCCGCCGTTACCGTACTCGGTTTCAGCACCTCCGGGGGCGATCTGAATGGCGATGGCTATAGTGATATTGTGGCCGGTGGCTTGCAGTGGGATGGCGCAGCAGACGATGAAGGCAAGGTTTTCTTATGGTATGGTGGTCCTGATGGCCCAAACGATGGTGAAGCCGACTGGTCTGCTTCCATGGGGCAATCATTGGCCTTGTTTGGCAGCGGTTGCGCGTTGGATGGCGATTTGAATGGTGATGGCTATAACGACTTGTTCGTTAGTGCTAAACAATGGGATGGCCCCGAGTTGGAGGAAGGAAAAGTATGGCTGTATTGGGGTAGTCCTGATGGACCGGTGTTTAGTGGTTGGACTTACGAGCCAAATCAAGCAGGCGCTATCGCCGGCTATCCTATTAGTTACGCAGGTGACGTG
>JAYRVB010000217.1:0-4702 GCA_041918775.1 Chitinophagales bacterium | reverse complement strand
ATGGGCACCGGCGTGGTGGATTCTGCTGATGTATTTGTTTCGGTACATACCATTGATCTCCCACTCTACAATGTATATCCCAATCCGGCTGATCAATATATCATTTGTACACAGTCAGCAACGGATGCACCTGCGTGTGTTCAATTAACGGATATAACAGGAGCAATTGTGCTGCAAGGATATCTGCAGGATTTACAAACGCGTTTCAACGTAGCGACACTCGCACCCGGAATGTATATCTGCACGATCGATCGCACGCGCATTCCGGTTGTGATCACCCGTTGATCTCCGCTCAATCAAAATCTTCGATGAGTATGCCCATTTTACCCATTTGGTAATCGCGCATCGCATGTAAGATCTCCGTTTGATTCGTCATCACGAACGGGCCGTATTGTGTTACCGGTTCATCTATCGGTTTTCCTGCCAGTAAGAGTAAGGTGGTGGGTTGATGTACTTCCACGGATATCGTATCCCCATCGTTTTTGAACGCTACCATGTGCAAGGCTGGTACATCTCCATAATCCTGCAAGTACCCATTTCCGCGCACTACATACATTATGGCATTAGATGTGGCAGGAACAGTAAAGTTTTGCGAAGCACCTGCCTCCAGATCAGCACGCAGGATCAACAGGTCCAATTTCGTGTGTGCCGGACCAACAGCATCCTTGAACGTACCTGCGATCACCTGTATCCTCCCCTCCCCTGTATCCGGTTTTACTTCCGGTATATCTGTTTCCTGCAAAGCCTGATAATTCGGCTGATCCATTTTCCTTGCAGATGGTGTGTTCACCCATAATTGCACGATCTCCTGATCGCCTCCCAAAGTACTGAGTTCTTTGGAAGGACGTTCACTGTGCATGATGCCCATCCCTGCATCCATCCACTGCACACCGCCTGCATGCACAACTGCCGAGTTACCACGACTATCGCGATGGTGAACATCCCCTTTCAAAATGAAGGTTACCGGACTAAATCCACGATGCGGATGCGGGCCAACACCCACTTCGCGCGGATGTGCGCCTTTTGCCACTTTTCCCTGATGGTGGTGCAACAACAAAAACGGATCTACCTGATCCAAATGCACAGATGGCAATGGCTGACGAATGGGCATTCCACCCATATCCATCAGATCGGCATATTGTAATACCTTAACTGTTCTGCGTTTCATATCAGTCATAAGGAGAAAAAAGCGGATTTAGTTCAATATATGTGTACACATATAAATTCCCAACCCGCCATCAAATTTCCTACATTTGCAGCAGATGCGCGCTATAGGGTTTTATTTATTACTGCCGTTCCTCTACTTTTTCTCCGTTTTACCAATGGGCATGTTGCGGCAGATCAGCAACGTACTGCGTTTTTTCCTGCAAAATGTGGCCGGATACCGGAAGGAAGTGGTGTATAGAAATCTGCGCAATTCTTTTCCTAACAAATCGGAAGCAGAGATCAAGGCAATTGCGGATGAATTCTATGTGTATTTATGTGATACACTGATGGAAACGATCAAATCCTTCACCATTAGTGATGAGCAGCTGGCAAAATGGTGTAGCATCAAAAATTTTGAATTGGTGCAGGCACAGATCGATAAGGGCAGAAATGTGATGTTTGTGCTGGGACATTATGGCAACTGGGAATGGGGCGGCGGTGCTTTGGCCAAGCGCACCCCAATGCCATTAAAAGCTGCATACAAACCGCTTTCCAATCCATACTTCGAACGACTGATGTATAAAAGCAGAACGCGCCTGAGTATTTTTCTGATACCCAAGCGCAAACTGCTCACTCATTTGATGGATCATCAACAAGGCCAAACCCTGCTGGTGATGATCGCCGATCAGTCGCCAAACCCGAAAGAACACCACTGGGTGCGGTTTCTGCGGCAGGATACTGCTGTGGTGACCGGTATGGAAAAAATTGCCCGTCAGTATGATTATGTACTGGTATACAGCACCATACACCGGCTTCGCCGCAATAGATATGAGATCAGATTCCGGATGCTGGAAGAAGAACCTCTGCGCTTACCGCCAATTGCGTTGACACAAAACTTCATGCGCATGCTCGAAGAAGACATTGATGAAGATCCTGCACCATACCTCTGGTCGCACCGACGCTGGAAGCTCAAGAAACCGCAGGCTTAATCGAAGAACTTATAGCCTACGGTAAACTGGTACAGGCTTTTCCGGGTATCAACAGTGATCATACCGCCATCGGAAGGCACGTATTCTTTCACCTTGCTGAGGTTACTTTCATATCGGGCATCGAAGCTGAGTTTCTGCACATCAAAACCGATTCCGGCCTGATAGCCCATGGTCATGTCCGCGAAACTAAATAAAGGGTCATCGCCACTGCTGCGCACAGTAGTAAACACCGGACCGCCCATCAATCGCACTGTGCTGAATGCCTGGTAGCCGATCAACAAGGGAATATCCACTTTATCTACCGACAGTGTGAAGAGGTCTTCCAGGTCCATGTCCTGCACATCCGCATCCGCCAGGGTCACCAGGTTTTGATTTTCAGACAACAGGATCTCCGGTTGAAACATCCATTTTTTGCCGCTAAAGCGCATAAACCCACCATACACCAATGCAGAACCGCGTTCAGATTCCAGATCGTCAACATCTACACCTGAAGTGCTCACTACATCCAGAATAACGGATTGCGCATAATTGACGCCACCTTTAACGCCCATATCAAAATCCTGTGCGAATACACTTGTCGCAGACAAGCAAATACTCATGATCCATAGTCTTTTCATAACCTGTGATTTACCTCAGTGTATTCGAAAACTGTGCCACAGTAAATTTGCGGAGCCAAATAGCCTAATTTTGACCAATAAAGTAAACAGATCTTATGCGTGAACCCGAGTGGAACATCCAGCTGGAACCCAAGCAGGGCAAGTATTTAACAGGTCCCCGAAACCGATGGCGCGAATTAGGTTTCGCTTTGAGTGTTTTTTGGGAATTCATCAAAGGATTCAGGGCCTTGCATTTTGTCGGACCCTGCATCACCGTGTTTGGTTCGGCGCGATTCAAGGAGGATCATGTGTATTATAAGCAGGCCTACGAGATCGGTAAGCGCATCAGTGCACTGGGCATGACCATTATGACCGGTGGAGGTCCGGGCATTATGGAAGCGGCCAATCGCGGAGCATTCGAGCACAAAGGGCGTTCGGTTGGTTGCAATATTGTGTTACCGCAGGAACAGCGCCCGAATCCATATATGCAAAAATGGGTCACTATCCGTTACTTTTTTGTGCGGAAAGTGCTGTTGGTAAAGTATTCGTACGGTTTTGTAGTGATGCCCGGCGGTGTGGGCACCATGGACGAATTCTTTGAAACCTTAACGCTGATTCAAACCGCCACCATCCGCAATTTTCCGGTGGTGATGATCGGCAGGGACTATTACCGGGATGTATGGGAAATGTTGCAGAAAATGCTGCAAGCCAAAACAGTGTCGCCGAACGACATGAATCTGGTGCTGTTTACCGATGATATTCAGGAAGCCGTAAACCATATCGAATATTACATCAAAAAGCACTATCACCTGAAAAAAGTAAAACCGCGCAAAGTTCTTTTGGAACGTTTTGTTTAAGCCATACCTTTGTACCCACATGGCCTTCAGGATACCCGATAAAACAAAAAGCTGGCTCAAGCGCATTGGCTGGGCCGGGTTTTTCTTTTTCCTCATCAAGGGTATCATCTGGCTGGTAGCGGGTAAGGCCCTACTGGATTGGATCAATCGCACATTTTAATGCGTTGATTGCCAGTTCATCCCTTAATTTTACCGGTTCATCGTATTCTATTATTATACCTGAACGCATGGCTGTTGCTTTGCACCAGAAACTTATATCCATGTATAGAATAATAATCCTACTGCTCATGTGCGTAACGATCGCACAAACACAGGCACAAACCCTGACACAAACCATTCGTGGTCAGGTGGTAGACAATCAATCAAAGGCCACCTTGCCCGGCGTGAATGTGGTTGTGGTAGGGTCTGATCCGATCTTAGTAGCATCTACAGATGAGAACGGATATTATGCCATTACCGATGTGCCTATTGGGCGCGTAAGCATCCATGCCACTTATATCGGTTATGAACCATTTATGGTAAACAACCTGGAGCTCGGCTCCGGCAAAGAACTCATCCTGAACTTTGAAATGGCCGAACAATTGTTCGAAATGGAAACGCTGGAGATCAAAGCCGATGATGAAAAAATGGAAACCAATAACGAAATGGCTACGGTGAGCACCCGTCAATTCACGATAGAAGAAAGTATGCGCTATGCAGGTGCGCGCAACGATGTGAGTCGTATGGCGCAAAATTTTGCAGGTGTACGCGGTGCGAATGATGCTGTAAATGATATCGTTATTCGAGGAAATTCGCCTACAGGATTATTGTGGAGACTTGAAGGTATCGACATCCCCAATCCCAACCATTTTGGCGACCTCGGCAATACCGGAGGACCTGTATCGATGCTCAACAATAACGTACTGGCCAATAGCGATTTTATGACAGGCGCATTTCCAGCAGAATATGGGAACGGACTTAGTGGTGTTTTTGATCTGCGCATGCGCAATGGCAATTATGAGCACCATGAATTTATCGGACAGATTGGCCTCAATGGTTTTGAATTGGGTGCAGAAGGCCCTTTGAGTAAATCATCCAAGGCATCATACCTCATTAATTACAGGTATTCCACCCT
>JAYRVB010000216.1:0-3154 GCA_041918775.1 Chitinophagales bacterium | reverse complement strand
TAAAGGATATTCTATCAGCAGCATCGCCCGCCTGACTGGAATCGCCCGCAACACCATCAAAGGCTATAAACGCCGCATAGAAGGCAAGGGATTGGCCTTTGAACAAATCTTAGCCCTCGATGACGATGCATTATTATATGCGGTGCAAGCCGGAAACGGAAGTGAACGAGTTCAAACCGAACGGACCCGATTCGAGGATCTGCAGGGCCGCATGGAATATTTTACAGAAGAGCTTCGTCGTCGTGGAGTCACCATGCAATTGTTATGGGATGAATACCGGGAACAGATCCCAGACGGATATGGATACACGCAGTTCTGCGAGCACCTGGCAGGCTACAGAAAGGTCAACAATGCGGTCATGTATTTTACGCATCGTCCTGCCGAACAATTACTTGTTGATTTTGCCGGAGATACGTTGTCTTATGTGGATCGTCACAGCGGAGCATTGGTGCCCTGCCAGGTATTAGTCTGTGTACTTCCTTATAGCCATTATACCTATGTTGAAGCCTTGGTGTCTCAGCAACAGGAGCATTTTGTGAAAGGACTCTCCAATGCATTGCATTACTATGGGGGTGTTCCCGAAAGCATCAAAACCGATAACATGAAAGTGGCCGTGACACGAGCCAACCGGTATGAGCCTGTTTTTACCGAAGCCATGGAGCACTTTGCGCTGTATCACGATTGTACGGTAATGGCCACCCGAAAGGCTAAACCTCGTGATAAAGCTGCGGTGGAAAATGCCGTGGGCGTAGCCTACAAACGCATCTATGCCCCTATGCGCAATGAAGTGTTCCACAGTTTACAGGAACTAAATGCCGCGATCCACGCACAATTAGATAAACACAATGCCCATTTTTTTAAACGGAAGAATTACTCCCGCAAAATGGTGTTTGAAGCGGAAGAAAAAGGTCTGCTCAAACCACTTCCGGATACGCCTTATGAAATACGCCATGTGACTACAGCCAAAGTGCAGAAGAACTATCATGTTGTGATTGGAGAAGATTACCACTATTACAGTGTTCCATACACCCTGATTGGAAAAGACCTCAAAATCATTTACACTACGCTTGCCGTTGAGATCTATCATGATGGAAAGCGAGTGGCCTTCCATACCCGCAATTATCAAAGGCATGGATACAGTACACAGCCCGGACATCGCCCGGCCAATCATGCAGAGATGATCAAAAGCAAAGCATGGGACGAAGACTATTTTTTAACACAAGCTCAACGGGTAGGACCGCACACCACAGCTTATGTGCAGCGTGTATTGGATGCTAAAGTGTTTGCAGAACAAACGTATAACAGTTGCCTGGGCATTCTACGCTTAGGAAAACACTACGGCCATGATCGCCTCGAAGCAGCATGCAAGCGCGCATTGGGAGGCACATCAGCTAAGTATGGTTCTATCAACAATATCCTGAAAAATGGCCTTGATAAAACGCAGGACCTGCCCGAAGGCTATATCCCCAGGCATGAAAATATCCGTGGTAATACGGCATACCAATAATTCTATTCTTCACTCATCATCTAAATCATCAACTATGAATGCAAATGCAACTGTCCAACAACTCAAAGACCTGAAGCTCACGGGCATGGTTCGCAACTATGAATCCGTCTTGCAACTCCCGGTGCAAAAACAACCGGAAGCGCATACAATGCTCGCCCAACTGTGTGACGCGGAATCGCAACATCGCGTCCATTACAAAACACAGTTCTTTCTCAAACTGAGTAAACTACGGTATGCGGCAATGCTGGAAGAAATCTCTTGCACGAAAGAACGAAATCTAAAGCCGGAACAAATTGCATCACTTGCAGATTGTTCATTTATTGATCGGGCTGAAAATATCCTGATCAGTGGCTCCACGGGTTCCGGAAAAAGTTTCCTGGCCTGTGCGTTTGGACATCAGGCTTGTGTTATGGGCTACAAAACATTGTATTTGAACCTGAACCGATTTACTGAAAAACTCATGACCGCGAAACTCGACGGCACGTTTGTCAAGTTGCTGAATCAACTGGAAAAGACATCCCTGTTAATCCTGGATGACTTTGGCCTGGCCCCAATGGATCAACACTCTCGTTTAGGCTTGCTGCAGATTCTGGAGGACCGGTATGGCAAGAAATCCATCATTATAGCCTCTCAACTTCCTATTGCCAAATGGCACGAGGCTATCAATGAACCGACCCTGGCAGATGCCATCATGGATCGCTTAATGGCCAATGCGCACCGGTTTGAACTCAAAGGAGACTCACTTCGGAAGAAAACTCAATCAGAAAAGAAATAACTTTAACCTATCAAATCCACTTGAAAGAAAGGGGGTGGTCAATACGACCGAAATAGACTGGTCAATACGACCGAAATACGCATTGAAATCCATAACGTATCCGCGTCTGGGCAATCTCCGTTATCCGTTTTCTGATAGCTTCATCATCCCGCTTGCACTTGATGTAATACATGGCCGAGCGATGCAGTTTGATGACTTGGCAAGCCCGTTGTTTGGAAACACGGTATTGATCGATAAGTCGTTGAGCCAGCAATTTCAATTGACGAACCTTCAAACATTTTTTTTTAGAATATCCTGAAGCATCTGCTTGTCCAGCGACAGATCCGCCACGATCTGCTTTAAACGCCTGTTCTCTTCTTCCAACTGGCGAAGTCGACGAAGCTCGTCTACCCCCAAACCAGCAAACTTTTTCTTCCAGTTGTAAAAGGTAGCATCGGAGATCCCCATCTTACGACAGACCTCCTCTACCCGGACGCCATTCTCAGCCTGGCGAAGCGCAAAAATGATTTGTTGCTCGGTAAATTTTGATTTTTTCATGGCCTATTGCGTTGTTTAAAAGTAACCGCTTTAGACCGAAATTTTCTATTTTAGGAGTGTCCGGTTATCTGGGGAGAGGTCACGAAGTACCTTTAGGAGAATAGTTTAATACAGTACCATATTGAATACTCTGAATCAAAATAATTCGGCTTCTAGAGGAATGCTTGAGGTATAATTAGGAATATTAGAAACTATTTCTTCAAGAGACTTTCGGGTTAATACTTGTGCGCCATAACTCATAAGTTCCGATACCCATTCCCAATTGGTTTCATTAAGTACATTCTCCAAAATAAAGACTAACCTTCCCAACCTCAATGCTTCCCATGCTTGATGAC
>JAYRVB010000215.1:0-1791 GCA_041918775.1 Chitinophagales bacterium | reverse complement strand
TGATCAGGCCTTCAATGCAGACGGCGAAATTGTAGAGCTTCCTGTGCTGGTGCGCGACAGAACCCTGAAACTCACTGCACAATACGGCATCACAGATAAGCTAACCGTAGAGGCCAGATTGCCTTATATGATGCAGGCTACGGAAGGAGATCTGCACAATTACAACAGTTATCCCGACCAATATCTGGAAACCGGTACTTTACAGGCTTTAGGCAATGTAGAAGGCGGCGTCATTTATCAGGTATACAGCGGTAAACCTCGTATAACTGCCTCCCTTTTTGTGGAAGCACCGAGCGGTCAGCATAATTACCTCACCGGTTTACAAACAGGATTCAACAGTTGGGGATTCCGTCCGGGGGTTGGCGTGGGCTATGGTTTCAACAGCGCCTGGCTGCAATACTATCTGGGCACCTCACTACGCAATAATGCCTATAGTCATGCAGCTGTCTCCTCATTGGAATTCGGTTACAAGCCGGTGGATTACCTGTATGCAGCACTTGCTTTGGAAACACGTCAATCATTTGGCAATGGGGGCGATTGCGATTGCACCACAAGTGCAACAGCGTTATATCAAAGTGAACAGGAATATATCAGCCTTACCGCCAAAGCCGGGTTTATGGTCGATAAAATCGGCGTGCATTTAGGTTATGCAACGGCCTTTTATGGGAGTGAGGTTGCCGCAGCCGGAGTGCCGCTTATCGGGATTCAGTTTCGGTCGAACTGATTCTGTTTGTTTTCCAGTTCGATCAATTTTTCGTGGATGTTCAACACCTGTCTGATCAATGGCGCAGTACCATCATTATAAATGATGAAATCACTTAATTCCACTTTTTCTGCTTCGGCCATTTGATTGCGCAATCTGGCTTTGATGTCATCGATACTGCTGCCATCGCGCTGTTGAATGCGTTGTATGCGCAATGCCACCGGAGCGGTAACACAAATGATCTTGTCGAGATGCTTGTGACTGCCACTTTCAAAAAGTAATGCCGCTTCTTTGATCACATAGGGGAATTGGGCATGTCGCTGCATCCATTTTTCACCATCTCGCTGCACGGCAGGATGAATGATGGCTTCGTATTTTTCCAGAAATTCAGGTTCGTTGAACACAACATGTGCTACCCGTTTCCTATCAAGCACATTTGCTGCATCATATACATCGTCCCCAAACAATTCTTTTACCTGTTTGATCACCTCGGGATCTGATTGTAAAATGTCCTTTGCACGATCATCTGCATAGTACACCGGAACACCCAATACCTCAAATATCTTACACACAGTAGTTTTACCACTGCCCATATTTCCTGTTATGCCCACCTTTACCATTGGATATTATATAACGTAGAATATATGGAAATGTTATATACATTATGCAGCGTTGAGCCGGGCCGGTAAGTATGTGCATTGCCCTCGTGGAAACATTCCAGGTCCAGTCCATCAAAATCAAGTGGGGTTTGCCGGTTTTTTGAAAACGCAACCGATGCATAAACACTGTCGCGGGTGGCGGTAACAGGACAATATACGGTGCCTCGCAATATTGCACGTACGGGCTCGATCTGCCTGATATGATATTGCACAGCTACATGCGACAAGGATATCTGTTGATCAGCAGGTTTTATTAAGGCAACAGTGCCAATAATTAAGCTGTCAATGTACGTACTTGCCGGATCCGTTTGCCACTGTGTATACTGTTCGATCTTACTTGCCGGACCAAAAACGGTAACGGAGTCAGGAAAGTAATACAGTGAATCTGTGTAGAATTGATGTGTGTCTGAGGGATAATTGAATCTGATG
>JAYRVB010000214.1:0-11546 GCA_041918775.1 Chitinophagales bacterium | reverse complement strand
TACATTGGAAAGCAAGCCGGAAAAATTGCTTGAGGAGATCTATCAGTTTTTAGGCGTGTCGAAATCAGATTCGGGCAAGATGATCAAGCGCAATCAGAGCGGAGAGATGAAAGTAAAGTGGTTCAAACAGATCATCACCACGCGCAAGAATCCTGTGTTGAATTTCTTTAGAAAGTTGATGAGTCGCGACACCAAAAAGAAGTTGCGCAACTGGGTGAAGGATAAGTTGTTGAGATACAACCTGAAGAAAACAGAGATGCAACCGGCCACCAGACAAAAACTTATTGAGCTTTACAGATCAGATATACAGCAATTACAACAATTGGTGCAAAAAGACCTGAGTGATTGGTTAAGGGTATGACACAAAAAGGGATACATCCAAATTTTGTTTGCATTGGTGCACAGAAGGCCGGAACTACAACACTGGCTGATATTTTGAGCACCCATCCGGATATCTGTGTGCCACCGATCAAGGAGACCAAGTTTTTCCTGTTCGATAAGGATTATGCGAAAGGTGTTGCTTATTACCATAGTTTTTTCAGCAATTATTCAGGACAAGCGGCAGTTGGAGAGTTTGACCCTGATTACATGTTGTTTCCATTCACAGCGCAGCGCATTGCCGATACTCTAGGCAAAGACATCAAAATATTGGTGGTTTTGCGCAATCCTGCTGACCGGGCGTATTCCCATTACCTGATGACAAGGCGTAAAGGTCTCGAGCCAAATGACTTTGCAGAAGCGATACAGGCTGAGCCGTTCAGGAAGAAGGATGTCAAAACACAGAAAATATATGCCTATATTGAGCGAGGGATGTATGGCAGACAGTTAGAAGCGTTTTTGCGTGTGTTCGATCGCTCAAATTTCCTATTTCTTGAGTTTGAAAGGGATTTTATCCGCAACAGGTCAGAGATGATCAAAAAAGTGCAGGCTTTTCTCGGCGTGCCTTACCACGAGCTGGATATGAATGTGCATAGTAATGAGGCCGGCGAGCCGATTCGGGAGGGTGTCAATGAGTTGGTGAGAAAGCCTAATTTTGTGAAGCGATTGTTCAAGATCCTGCTTCCGGTGCGCGCGATACGCAAAGCATTGCGCAAGAAAGTCATCGCCGGGAATATGCAGAAGGCCTCAGTAGCCAAATTAGAGGAACAACAACGCCATGAGCTGATCATGGATACGTTTGTAGAAGATATACGATTAACAGAAAAATTGACCGGTCTCGACTTGTCAGCATGGTATCATTGATATGGGTATTTTAACATACGAAAAAGGGATTTACAAGGAGCCAATGTCGGTGTTTGGAAAAACACTGTTGTTGGTGATCTTCATCCTATTTACTACCCGTATCCTAACCCGTACACCGCTGGTTGATTACTATATGCCATTTGAGATCCTTTGGTATACATTTATCATCAGTTTTACTTTTATTTATGCACTTTATTTATTGCTGGTCAGAAAGACAGTAGATGAGCTAAACTATTATTATGTATTGATCATCATCATGCCCATTTGGGCGGGTGTTATGGCTAAATTGTCGGAAGACCAGGCAGTTATGATCGGATTGAGTTCTCAGCGTCACTGGTATGGGATAAGTGGAATTTTCGTATTGGCCTATCTCCTCCAAACGCGATTCTTTACGATAGGGGATTTGTTTCGGGCAATGAAGTGGTTAGGATGGGGTACCATGGTGTACTTTATCGGATGCTATATTTTTCTTGATCCCAAGCAATATCTGGATTATTCGTTTGTAGGGTTCAGCGATATTAAGGGTGGATACCGATTTAAGTTTGGTATCGATTTTATTGCCTTTATGGCTGTATATTATACGGTCAAGTACGTTAAGCAGAAAGATAATACCAGTGCCTGGCTTTCGGGTGTGAATTTGTCATACCTATTCTTTTTGCACCAGGGTCGTTCCGTAATGATCTCTGTGGTTGCCACGATCTTTGTATTCTATATGTTTGAGGTCAACTGGCAACGTGCGGTACGGATCTTTACTACCATTGGTGTAGTGTTTCTGGTGATTATGGGTATCATGTACGCAATTATACCCGACAGGGTGAATGATTATATTATTCAGTATACCAGTTTGGCCACCGTTGTGTTTACAGGAAATGTGTCCGGTGAAAGCTCGGTTGATGCACGCTTAGAAGAAATCGGTATTTTGTTGTTGTATTTACAGGATTACGCTATTGGGTGGTGGATTGGCCTGGGTAAGATGGGTTCTGAGTCCGCCGTAGTAGGTGAGCATACGATCCATACTGTACCACCAGGAGATATTGGTATTTTGGGAAGTATCATGACTTATGGTATACTTGGTTCGTTACTGATTTATTTTCAGTTCTTTATCCCATACAGAAGTTTGAAATTCATCAGAAGATTCAAGCATGAGCCCTTTAAAATAGCGGCTACCTATTTTCTGATTTTCTGTTTCCTTTCGTCGCTGGCAAAAGGATATTTATTTATGCAGCCCGGATCAACGGCGATCTTTATCCTCGTGATCTATGCCTACAAATTACTGGAGGTACAAATGGACCGCCAGGGATTGCCTGAAACCATAGCCTTGAAAAATTCATTTTAATTTTGCCATATGGAACTCATATCTCCCGATAAACGAATTTTGGTCATTGGCTCATTGAATGCCAACCCTGCTGACAGGGCCATCGACAGAAAAGATATTCGCAGTATGCAGCTCGTCGATGATCAGCAGCGTATTGTACCTGTTGCTTTTTTTAATACCTGGGGCGAGTTGGGCATGAGTAGCATGTGCTGGCATGAGGAAGATCCTTATGTAGTGTATATAGCCAGCAGTTCTGAGGTATTCCGTTTCGACCTGCGTGCAAAATCGTATAATACCCTGGATATCCCGAACCTTACGGATATTCATGAAATTTCCATGATCGGACATAAGGTATGGATATCCAATACCAAGCATGATGAGATCGTGAGCTATGATATCAAGGCCGGCAAGATCGGTGA
The DNA here is from genome assembly GCA_041918775.1 of Chitinophagales bacterium. Taxonomy (GTDB): domain Bacteria; phylum Bacteroidota; class Bacteroidia; order Chitinophagales; family BACL12; genus UBA7236. The sequence goes on along the minus strand of JAYRVB010000214.1, from coordinate 8,570 downwards.
GCGCATCAACCTGACTGATTTTAAATCCAATGCCCCTGAAGAAGGAGAGGAAGAAGCAGATGTGGAAGTAGTAGATAAATTCCATTGCAACCTGGTGTTTGAAGGCTATGAAGGCGATATTTATATTTTGGTGCACCATACTTCCGGCAGGCAGCTTATGAAGCGCATTGCACAGAAGTTCATCAAGAGCCAGGGTAATGGTGGAGTAGTTGACATCAGTATAAGAAAGCGTTACCCTTTGAATTTTAAAGCGCCGCATAGTGTGCGAAGAATAAACAACCAATATTGGGTGTTTGACAGCGGGCATTTTGAGTTGAAGGTGTTTGACAAGAATTGGAATTTCCTGCGTACTATGGACACCAAGGGCTTTGGCAGAGGCGGTGATATGGATACTGCACGTGGATTGTATTATGGGGGTGTAAGTGAAACACGCAAGCGCTACCTCGGACTTTTCCCGGGTGGAGAGGCTGTTCCAAATATGGTGCAGGTTTTCCGTACACAGGATTATACGTTGGTTGGATCAATCAAGATCCCGAATATTGAGCAGATCAATAATGTTTACTGTTTGCAAAAAGAGGTGGCTGATGCCCTGATGCAATTTTCTTAATGTCGACAAACACGGTCATATTACCGAATTTCATTGTTGTAGGCGCCAATAAAGGCGGTACTACCTCTATTTACCATTATCTGAAGCAGCATCCGGAAGTCTATTTGTCACCGATCAAAGAGCCACACTTCTTTTCTACGGATATTGATGTTCGGCAGTTTAAGAAGGAGTTTGCTCAGAATAAGATGCAGGATATAGAGAAATATGTGAGTGGTGATATGGAGCAGGAGTATCATGCTGCATTTGTGCGTGATCTTTCACAGTATCAACGACTGTTCAAGAATGTACGCAACCAAAAAGCCATTGGCGAACTGAGCACTTCGTATTTATATTCACAGAAAGCTGCTGAAGAGATCCATGCACTGATCCCCGATTGTAAGATCATTATTTGTTTGCGCAATCCGATCGAGCGCGCTTATTCGCATTATCGGATGAACCTGTGGACAGGTAACAGCAACCAGTTTGATTTCCTGCAGGCCTTAAAGGACGATTATGCGCACGAACCTAAAGTGTGGGGCAATGCGCATTTGTATACGGAGATCGGTATGTATTATCAGCAGGTGCAGCGTTATCTGGATGTGTTCGGCAAAGACCATGTAAAGATCATTTTTTCAGAGGATCTGCGTAAGCACACGAAAGATGTTGTAAGGGATCTATATGCGTTTATTGGTGTAGACCCACAGTTTGAACCGAATACGGATACACAATACAATGAGGTATATACACCCAAGTATAAAAACCTCACCTGGTTTTTAAATAAATCGGGGATCAGGCCTCTGATGAAACGGATAAGCCCCGGCTTTATCAAGAAGGCGGTGATCAAACTCCTGTATAAGAATAAAGCGGAGAAGGGGCAAATGTCGCCCGAAGCCAAGGCCTTCCTTATGGAAAAGCTGGGTGATGATATTCGGAACTTAAGTAGTTTATTGCAAAAAGACTTGTCAGGCTGGTTAAAATAAAGCGTATGACCCCGAAAGTATGTATTGTATTAGTTAACTACAAAACCTGGCAGGATACCATTGAATGCATGGAGAGCATTCTGCGGTCGTCGTATCATAATTATCAGATCGTAGTGGTGGAAAATGGCAGTGATGATCAGAGTTGGGAAATGATGCTGAAATGGGCGCGTGGAGAGTATCAGCATGAGATCGCCACAAGCAATCCATTACATGCCTTGTCTCATCCACCTGTGCACAAGCCATTGTTATATTTCAGAGCAGATGCGAAAGAATCAGATCACCTGAGTTTAGGGCCTTTGGATGGGATCATGCCGATACTGTTCATTAAAAGCGAAAAGAATTTGGGATTTGCCGGCGGGAATAATGTAGGGATGCGCTATGCACTCAACAGTGACTTCGACTATGTATGGTTACTGAACAATGATACTGTGATCGACAAGCATGCGATCAGGGAACTGGTGAGCTATGCCGAGTTGAAACGTGAAAAGGGCAAAACCGTTGGTATCGTCGGCAGCAAATTGCGTGTGTATCATCAGCCTGATAAAATGCAGGGCGTTGGTGCGATCTTTAACAAGTACAGTGGCAAAAGCAGGATCATTGGTGCCCAGGAGATCGATAAGGGGCAGTATGATGAGCAGGAGATTTTCTGCAATTACGTGATCGGTGCGGCGATGTTTGTGAATCGTCCGTTTTTGTTGGATGTCGGGTTAATGAGTGAAGAGTATTTTCTGTACAATGAGGAGAATGACTGGAGTGCCAGAGCGAAAAACAAAGATTGGGAAGTGGGCGTGGCTGTTAAAAGTGTAGTATTCCACAAACAGGGCGCTTCCACCGGCAATAGTCCGAAAAAAAGCAAATGGCAGATCAAGGCCCTGCATTACAAATACAGAGGCAAGATCAAGTTATACAAGAAGTATTACAAGCCTCAGTTACCATTTTTATATCTGCATTTAATTACCAGAAGTATCCGGTATATCACCAAAGGCAACCTCAGTGAAGCCAAAGTGATCTACCAGGCTATGTTCAATACAAAATTTGAATTATGATCATTAGTCATAAACACCGCTATGTGTTTGTGGAGCTCCCACAAACTGCTTCCAGTGCCATTGCGCGCGAGTTAAAGGAGAACTATGATGGACATGAAATATTGTTTAAGCATGCCCTGTATAGCACCGATTTTCTCAAGCAGGCTTCTGCGGAGGAGAAGCAATACACCAGGATCAGCGGGATGCGCAATCCGATGGATATTTGTGTGAGCAATTATTTTAAATTCAGGACCGACCACGAGAACAGATACTCAAATCCGCGGCTGATGAAGCATGGTTTTTTGCGGAAGTATATCATGCGTTGGTGGAACGTGAAGCAGTACAACAGCATCATCAAGAAAGGTGAAGATTTTGAAGGTTTCTTCATGCGTGCATATACTGTGCCATATGCCAGTTGGAGTATCATTGAGCACAAGCGCATGGATTATATCATTCGATTCGAGAATTTGCAGAATGATTTTGCCAAGGCCTTAGAGACCATCGGCGTGGACAAGGTAAGGGATATTCCTGTCGCAAATAAAACCGCTGAAAAAACCAAAACGTATTGGGAATATTACGAGAGTGATAAAGCAAAACGCAGAGCGAAATTTATTTTCGGACCATATATGCAGCGTTGGGGGTATACTTTTCCGGAATCCTGGAATCATATCAAAACGCCATGGTATGCATTTCCGCTTTACCATAGCGTAAATGTGGCGCGTATCATTTTCTGGAAATTTTTACGTTGACCTTTCGGGATGCAACACAAACCGAATTTTTTGATCGTTGGGGCTGTAAAAGCCGGCACTACCTCCTTGCACGAGTATCTGCAAATGCATCCACAGGTATATATGTCGCCGGTAAAGGAAACCAATTATTTCAGTGATGCGGATATGTTATTCGATCACTTCAATGTAGATTATCGTCAGGATATCAATGTAGCGTTAGATAAATATCTGGCAGGGCCTATGGACACCAAGATCCATATTGCACATGTGCGCACTGCCGAACAATATGCACTTTTATACAAGAACGTTCGCAACGAACTCGCTATTGGAGAAGTAAGTAATTCCTATCTCTATTGTCCGGGAACAGCCGCGCGTATTCGAGCAGAATTGCCTGATGCGAAGATCGTGATGATCCTGCGCAATCCGATCGAAAGGTTGTATTCGCAGTTTCTGATGAATGTGAAACTGGGAAAGATCGCCGAGCGTGACCTATTAAAAGAAATTGCTGCGGATCAGGCAAAAGCGATAAAAGGGTGGGGGGTAAGTCACCTCTACCTGGAGGTGGGAGCCTATTACGCTCAGGTGAAGCGATATTTCGATCTTTTTCCGAAGGAACAGATCAAGGTGATGTTCTACGACGACTACAAACGTGATCCAAAAGCGGCCATGCGCGATCTTTTTGCATTTTTAGGTGTAGATCCAGCCTTTGAACCCGATATGTCGCAGCGCTATAATGAGGCCGGTATGCCTCGATTCGGCAAGCTCAATTACTGGCTGACTCAGATCGGTGTATATGGGCTGGTGAAGCGTTTGTTTAGTGCCGGCCTGAAGGAAAAGCTGAAGTCGCTGATCTATACCAGGAAGAATATACCGACCATACAGCCTGAAGAGAAGGCCTGGTTAGTTGAATACTACAAAGTAGATGTGCAAAATCTCTCGAAATTGATAAATAAGGATCTGAATCACTGGTTGTCATGATCCGTCGTAACTGATTTTTTGTGCTTTAACAGATCTTGTTGGTATCTGCAGTGTGCTTTGGGTTAAGCCTGTGTGTTGCTGATTTCCGAGGGTTTGTCCTTTAAATTTAGCATTTTAGCAAGTTTCCATCCGTCAAGAGAATAGCCCAAGAGGTATCGCGACATGCCGAAGCTAAGTGCAGAAACGATCATTAAAGGAGTTATCAGATCGTATCCTCCGGTAATTTCCGCAATGAGAAAGATTGCGGTGAGCGGTGCATAAAATACACCACTAAGTACACCAGCCATTGCCACTACCGTAAAATTAGCTGTGGGTGTTTCAAAGAAACCGGTAAGGTTTAGGAAACCGGAAAATATAAATCCTAGATACGCACCGGTAAAAAGGGATGGTGCGAAATTTCCGCCATTTCCGCCACTTCCAAGTGTAATCGAGGTGGCAATTACTTTTAATAATCCAACAATTGTTAAAAGAATCAGTAAGGTCAGGTTATTCTGAATGTTGCTAAATAGGAAACTATCTTTGAACAGCAACCTGGCGTCATCATTAGCCAGAATTTTAATCGACTCATATCCTTCACCAAATAAAGGTGGAAATAACCAGATCAACAAAGCAAGTAAAAGGCCCCCCACAATGGCCTTTGGTATAATAAATTGTTTTTTAACTCGTTGCAAAAGTGTTTCGAGAATCCTGGATGTTTTTATGTAATAAGCGGAGACCACACCGGCCAGTAACCCAAGTAACAAATAGAACGGCACATTATGCGGATCAAATTTTGCGATATCGTGGAAGTTTAGGAGTATCCCTTCCTGTAACACGATATTGGAGAGGATAGCGCCTGAAGCAGCCGAAATCAACAATGGAATAAATGCAACCAAGGATAGTTCACCGAGCAAAACTTCAACCGCAAATAGCACACCGGCAATTGGGGCATTAAACATAGCGGCTATACCGCCTGCAACGCCTGATGCCAACAAAATAGTACGTTCAGCAGTACCAACTCGATAGGTTCTGCCATAGTTAGAGCCTATAGCGGCACCGGTAGCAACAATGGGTGTTTCCAAACCGGTTGACCCACCGGTTCCAACCGTGATGGCACTCGTTAATACATGTGCATACATCCACTTTCTTGGAAGTCTGCTTTTTTTTCGTTGAATGGAAAACTTAATTTGCGCATTCCCTCCACTTAAGTTTCCATCAAAGTATCGTTTAGTAAGCCATGCCGTGATAATGATCCCTAAAAGCGGCATCGCCGAGTATATCAGGGGATTTACAGATTGCCCCGAACCAGGGAACAAAGCCAGGTGGATATAGTAAACCATGGCTTTTAGGGTAATGGCGGCAATAGCGGCACTCATACCTACCAAGGCGCCTGAAACCGTAACAAACTGTTTTTCAGTGAGATAACGCTGCAAATACCTCACGAAAAGTGCTTGTAGGCGCAAAATCCGGAGGCTAAGTCGACTAATTTCCCTGCGTTTATTCATCTGGTGAGTCTCCAAAAGTAGGCAAACCCCTTTGAAAAGTCAATTTTTAGTATCTTTGCACCCCAATCTCAACACTCCGGTTCGTCCGGGTCGATCTGAGACATTTTATCACTAAAAAAGCATGTTTTAACATGGCAACTAAAATCAGATTACAGCGCCACGGTAGGAAAAAAGCTCCTTTCTACCATATTGTAGTGGCAGACGTACGTGCTCCACGTGACGGTAAATTCATTGAGCGTTTAGGTAGCTACAACCCAACCACTGTTCCTGCCCAGATCATTCTGGATGTAGACAAAGCGGTTGATTGGTTGCAAAAAGGTGCTCAACCCACCACTACAGTGAATGCGATCCTGCGTTACAAAGGTGTGTTGTATAAAAAACACTTATTACGCGGTGTGGCGAAAGGTGCTTTCTCCATGGAAGTAGCAGAACAAAAATTCCAGGAGTGGGTAAATGCGCATCAGAATGCCATCATGGATAAAGTGAAATCCGTAGAGGCAGGCGAAGCGGCTAAGAAGGCGGCTGAAGTAGCGCGCATCAATGCAAAACGTTTGGAAGAAGCCTCTAAAAAGGCTGCTGCTGAACACGAAGCAGAAGCGGCTGCACAGGCAACTGAAGAATCAGCAACTGAAACTGAGGAAACAGTAAATGCCGAAACTACTGCAGAGGAAACTACTGCAGAAGAAACAACCAATGAATAATCCATTGCTGTGCAGGACACACTGGTCGAAATAGGCTATGTGATCAGAACCCACGGTGTAAAAGGGCACCTGCGCATTGCATTTGATACATTTTGTAAGGAGCTTTCGGTTTCGGAAGCTCTTTATTTTTTTGTGAAAGGGGTATATCTGCCACATTTTATTGCTGAGATCAGTTATTTTCAAAACGGCGATGCCCTCGTATTGCTGGAAGAAATACATGTTCGGGAAGAGGCAGATCTGCACACCAAGAAGCCGGTTTTCGGCCCAAAAGACTGGCTTGCCGAACCGGACACCGAAGAGGAATCTTTTGTTGGTTACCGGATAGAGGACGATAGATTTGGTCATTTGGGAGAAATTGTGGCAGAGTCGGACATGGGTTCGTATTGGTTACTTACGGTGCAGTCGGCAGAGAAAGAGATCCTGATCCCATTGCACGAGCACCTGATCCGGATGATCGACGAGGAGTCTGCCACGATATTTACCCAATTGCCGGAAGGGCTCACAGAACTTTAAGGAATAGGTATGCGCATTGATATCATCACTGTTTTACCCGAATTACTTCGGTCGCCATTTGAGCACAGCATCATGAAGCGCGCGGCCGACAAGGGTCTGTTGGATGTGCATCTGGTCAATTTGCGCGATTTTGCTGATGGGCCGCATCAACAGGTTGATGATTATCAATTTGGTGGCGGCGCCGGCATGGTGATGATGGTTGAGCCGATCTTTACCTGCATCAACCATTTGAAGTCGCAGCGAACCTATGATGAAGTCATTTACCTCACACCGGATGGGGAGCGGTACAACCAGAAGATGGCCAATACGCTTTCTATGAAAGGGAATCTGATCATGCTTTGCGGGCATTACAAAGGGGTAGATGAACGGGTTCGGGAACACCTGATCACCAAGGAGATATCGATAGGCGATTATGTGTTAAGCGGGGGCGAGTTGGCGGCAGCCGTGTTGGTGGATAGCATAGGTAGATTGATCCCGGGGGTTTTAAGTGATGAAACTTCGGCTCTGTTCGACAGTTTTCAGGACGACCTGTTGGCGCCACCGGTATACACGCGTCCGGCGAACTTTCATGGCTGGGAGGTGCCCCCTGTCCTTCTGAGCGGCCACAATGCCCGTATTGAGGAGTGGAGGCACGAAAAAGCCCTCGAAAAAACGGCCAAAAGGCGCCCCGATCTCCTCAGGGAAAACTGATCCTGAAAAATTGGGAATCATCAGAAAAGACCTTATCTTTGCAGTCCACTTTAAAAATTTGGGTTATGGATGTACTGAAATCGCTGGAACAAGACCTTATCGGAGGCAAAGAGATCCCGCAATTCAAAGCAGGCGATACGATCACTGTTAATTACAGGATCATTGAAGGTGAAAAATCGAGAACACAGGCTTTCAAAGGCGATGTGATTCAGCGTAAAGGCACCGGCAGAACACAAACATTCACTGTGCGTAAAATTTCCAACGGTGTTGGTGTTGAAAGGATATTTCCTTTGTTCTCACCAAACATCGAAAGCATTGAAGTGCATAAATCAGGTAAAGTACGCAGAGCACGTATATTCTATTTACGCGGATTAAAAGGTAAATCTGCTCGTATCAAAGAAGTGAAATCCGGTTCAGCGGAGTAACTAGCTGTCTTGATTATATAGTATGAATTAAAGGCTGTCGTTCGACAGCCTTTTTTTATGCAATGATCTTACTGGATCAGAAGATATGGGAGAGTTGGGCGATACCTAATGGACGTTTACAGGTATATCCTTCTGCGTAGGTGCATTGAGCAAATCTTCCGACCTCTCGGGCGCGACTTTCGATACCGTCAAAGAATCCTTTGCTGGAAATATAAGTTGAGGGTTCATTACTTTCCGGATCAAAAAATTGTGAACGGTGTGCGCGTATGCTATCCATACGTTTTTCCCACACGGAAGTGATATCATAAACAAAATCCGGTTGTATCCAACGATCCTGCATATAGTGCAACACTACTTTTGGTCGCCAGTGTTTTTGCACTTGTCCATTGCGAAAAGTTTCAATTTTGATCAAACCGGAAAGGAAGGAGGCCGCTTCAACTAATTCGGCAGCACGTCCGTG
>JAYRVB010000213.1:0-4057 GCA_041918775.1 Chitinophagales bacterium | reverse complement strand
GGCGTTATTTCGGAAAATAAATGCAGTGTCGTTTATATTATTGACGATGATCTCCAGGTCGCCATCATTATCGAGATCTGCGTATGCGGCGCCATTGGAAAAAGACGGAATATCGATACCCCATTCGCTGCTTACATCTGTAAACCGGATCTGTTTATTTCCTTTGAAGGCATAGTTTGGGATCTTTACAGAAGGCATTTGGTTCACGAGTTCGAAGGTGTTGAGTTTTCTATTCTCCGCATAAGCTTTTTGTTCTTCACCGCCATAAACAAATTTCAAAAAATCGAGATCGGTAAAATCCCTGCGATAGCCATTCGTGATATAGATATCCTGAAATCCATCATTGTCAAAATCTGCAATGAGCGGCGCCCAACTCCAATCGGTTGCTGCTATGCCTGCGCTCCACGCGATCTCACTGAAGGTGCCATCGCCATTGTTCAGCTGTAACATATTATGCATGTGCTGAAAAAAGAAACCATACTCGGCAGCCATCTGATAGGCATCGAAACGAGCGCCGCCTTTTAGTTTTTTTTGTCGGTAATTATCTTCAGGCAACATATCCATAGACAGGATATCCGGATAAGTATCATTATTTATATCTGCGAGATCGCAGCCCATAGAGAAGTTGGCGGTATGGCCAAAGCTTTTTTCGATGCGCTCCACAAAAACACCATTGCCTGAATTCACATATAGAAAATCCTGTTCCTGATAATCGTTGGATACAAAAATATCAGGCAACTTGTCTCCGTTGATATCACCGATGGAAACACCTAACCCAAAAGTCATCGGACTTCCGTTAATACCGGCTTGTGCACTGATGTCGGTGAAATAGTTACTGTCGTTGCGATATAATTTATTTCCGGCGTATACATCTCTGCGCATGCGAATATCGCCGGTGTTATATCCCTGCATTTGTGTAACTGCATGGTTTAATAAAAACATATCGAGATCACCATCGAGGTCCATGTCGAAAAAGGCACTTTGCGTACTGAAAGAGGAGTCGTTAAGTCCGTATGTTTTTGCAGATTCGGTAAATGTATTATTTTGATTATTGATGTATAGCAGATTATGTCTGTCGGCGGTGCTGAATTGTCCGGAACGGCACACGTAGATATCCAGCCATCCATCTGCGTTCACGTCTGCCATGGTCACCCCTGTGCTCCAGCCGGTAGGTTCCAAAATGCCGGCTTTCTCTGAAATGTTTTCGAAAGTGAGGTTTCCTTTATTGAGGTAGAGCTGATCGGGCACCATATTTCCGGTAAAGAAGAGGTCGCACAGCCCATCATTATTGACATCGCCCGCTGCCACGCCCCCTCCGTTATAGAGGTATTGGTAGAGGATCACATTGTTGTTTGCGGTTTCGGTGAGGTTATTGGCGAAGGAGATATGGGTGGTGGTGGGAGAGAGTGCGGTGAAGAGGGGTTGTTGTGACCAACCCTGAACGCTAAACAGCACAAACAAACCCACAACTATTTTAGACAAATGGAATTTAAAGACAGACATGGCTCTTCAAAATTAGGATTAATTTAATATCCTTTGTTCCGGGCATCAGGAGGGTTGAAAGCTTCAATTACTGTCTTCCTTCTAGTGCTTTTACAGCTCATACCTGCATCCATATACCTTTTGCCATTCACTGTATTTGTTGGTCCAACCATGCATAATACTGCAGCGCGAACATTTGTCATTCAGCCCTCCTATAGCCCATAGTTTTAGTGATTTTGACAAAAAGTCATTTTGTTTAAGCATTTATTGCACGATGTGTAACGAAAACGCAGCAAAATGGGGTGGTTTGAGGGGTTTTTTGTTAAATTGCTAAAGGTCATCCTATTGCCGGTGCCGGGGCTGTTGTGTGTACCCGTAATTCCTTACGAAAAAGTTCGTATTACAGTCAAGATTTGGTAAAATTGCAGGGTGTTTTGGGTATGAAAAGCCCAAACCTATACATGACCATTTTTTTTACTTTCTCAAACTTTAAAAGTAATTGTACATGATGCAAGTTTACGCGATCATCAGGCGCGCTGTTTTGCCCGTGATGCTGCTGCTTTCCGGTGGGGTTTTTGCACAAAGTGCAACCCTCAGTGGGATCATCAGTGATGCCAAAGGTGAAACATTGCCGGGTGTTACAGTGCTTATCGGCACTTCCGGAAAGGGCACAATTTCCGATTTCGATGGTTCCTATACCCTCGCATTCGATGAGCCCGGCACCTATGCTATTTCCTATTCATTTATTGGGTATAAGACCGTTTCGGAAAACATTACCCTCAGCTCCGGACAGAATCTGAAAAAGGATCTTGTGATGGAAGAAGACGCCATGATGCTGGAAACAGCCGTGGTGGTGGGGTATGGTACCATCAAGTCGAAAGACCTCACGGGTTCCATTACCAACGTGGGTGTAAAAGACTTTCAGAGTGGTAATATCAGCACACCGGAACAATTGATCACCGGAAAGGTGGCCGGGGTGCAGATCACCTCAAATTCGGGTATGCCGGGTGCGGGAAGCCGCATTCGTATCCGTGGCGGTACTTCATTGAACGCCTCTAACGACCCGTTGATCGTGATCGACGGTGTGCCTGTAGACAATAACGGTATCAGTGGTTCGGGTAATGCCCTGAGCCTGCTCAACCCGGATGATATCGAAAACATTACGGTGCTCAAAGACGCTTCAGCAGCAGCGATCTATGGTTCACGCGCAGCAAACGGTGTGATCATCATCACCACCAAGCGCGGGGTTTCCGATTCTAAACTGCATATAGATGTAAACAGCACCTCATCTTTTTCACAGGTGACCAAATATGTGGATGTGCTTTCTGCAGATGAGTTCAGAGAGGTGATCGCAAATGAGGGAACAGCTACACAAGCGGCATTGATCGGCGAATCAAGTACGGATTGGCAAAAAGAACTTTTCCGTCTTGGTATTGCAGAAGACCTTGATGTTACGCTTTCAGGTGGTATTAAAAACCTGCCGTATCGTTTAAATATTGAAAGCTATATGGAGAATGGGGTTCTGGATCGTTCGCAATTGGTTCGCTACGGCGGAACACTTGCGCTCAACCCAAGCTTCTTCAATGGTAAACTGAAGGCAGAAGGAAATGGTAAATTCTACCATACAGACAACGTGTTTGCCGATCAGGGAGCCATCGGAAGCGCCATCACTTTTGACCCTACACAGGCCATTATGAGTGAAGGCGATGCTTATGGCGGATATTGGGAATGGGTAAACCCATCAGGTGGTTTGATCCCATTAGCACCAAAAAACCCGGTAGGCGTAATTCAACAGAGAGACGACTTCTCCAACGTTAACCGATTTATCGGTAACCTTAAACTGGACTATGAGTTGTTTAAAGATTTCCATGCTGTGGTGAATGGCGGTTTTGATATTGCGCGTTCCAACGGAACGATCGTTGTGGATTCGGTTGCCGCTTCCAATTTCCCGGTTGGTATCAACAACTATTATGAGCAGGCAAAAGACAATAAATTGCTTGAGGCTTATTTCAACTATAAAAAGGATCTTCCCGGCGCGAAAAGCCGTATCGATTTCACAGGTGGCTACTCATATCAAAACTGGTTGACACAAGCACCGGCTTTCCCAAGCTTGTCGTTTACCGGTGATACCGTAACGCCTGCGGGTATCGACTTTGAAACAGAAAATACATTGATCTCTTTCTATGGTCGATTGAATTATAATTTCAAAGAGCGTTACATGTTAACCGCTACTTTGCGCGAAGATGGTTCAAGCCGTTTCAGTCCGGACACCCGTTGGGGTTTATTCCCTTCCGTTGCGCTTGCCTGGTTGCTGAGCGATGAGCCTTTCATGCAAAACAGCAAAGTATATATGAAAGTACGTGCAGGATGGGGTGTAACCGGTCAGCAGGATATTTTCAACGACTATCCATACATTGCGAATTACGATAGCTCAACTTCAACTGCACAGTATCAGTTTGGAGATGTGTTTTATTATTTGCTTCGCCCGGATGGCTATGATCCGAATATCAAATGGGAGGAAACCACTTCACTCAACTTTGGTATCGACTTTGGATTTGGCGGCGATAAATGGAGC
>JAYRVB010000212.1:0-2017 GCA_041918775.1 Chitinophagales bacterium | reverse complement strand
TACAAGCAAGGTTTTAAATTCAAGCACGGCTAAACTGGCGGCCAGGTTAATGGCTGTAGTGGTTTTTCCTACTCCTCCTTTCTGATTGGCAATTGCAATGATCTTTCCCATGGATTGTTGTGCGGTTAATAATGTTTACTTATGACTTTGTCCACTGTATTGTTTGTCCGATCTCCATCAATCTGAGGGAGCGGTCGCGTTCTTTAAATTTTTCTATCGCCTGTGCATGATCGATGGTGATGAACCCGAAGGTATCGAAGTGCATACCGATGATCTGATCGCATTTGATGAAACGACTGGCAATGAGTGCATCATCTACACCCATGGTAAAATTGTTCCCGATCGGCAAAAATGCCAGGTCAACGTTATGGTATTTCCCCAGCATCTTCATTCCATTGAATAATGCCGTATCACCGGCATAGTACAGATTGCCTTCAGGGGTTTCTATATAGAAACCCGCGGGACTCCCACCGTAACTGCCATCAGCAAAGGAACTGGAATGCACGGCGGCGGTCATTTTTACCGTGCCAAAATCGAAGGTCCAGCTGCCGCCGATATTCATTGGATGCGCATGTTCGATGCCATTGCGCAAAGCCCAGCTATAGATCTCCCAAATCCCAACGATCTGTGCACCGGTGCGACGGGCAATGGCCAGTGCATCGCGGGTATGGTCGTCATGAGCATGCGAGATCAGGATATAGTCAGCCTCCACTTCCTCAATGGAAATATGCTGCGCGAGCGGGTTTCCGCTGATAAAGGGATCAAAAAGGATCCGCTTACCGCCTACCACAACCTGAAAGCATGAATGTCCGTAATACGTGATCTGCATAGTCTGTTGGAACGGGTGTAAAATTAAACCCTTCTCCTCCGCCAGCACACCCCGCAGCACTAAACTTTTTAACAGGAAAAAGGTGCTTTGTGGATAAGTACAGACATGTTTTGTAGTATGAGAAATTGGTGTATGCATACTTCAAAAACTGCCTGTTTACGCGGGTTTCAGCAATATGACGTAAAACAGTTCCGGCGATCGGGACGAGGGAGATCACTTTTTCCGGAACAAGATCCATCCGGGCACGGTACGAGCTGATCAACAGTTTGCCGGGGTGCCGAAGCGCATAGGAACGAAATCGGTACATCCCTTCTCATAAAAAAATATGATTTAAATCATTTCGCATTCCTTGACGGTTTCTTTATATTGCAAGTCTTATTCATTCAAAACCAAAAGGAGGAACAGATGAAAACGTATAGCAGTGAACACATTAAGAACGTAGTCCTGGTAGGGCATTCGGGATCCGGTAAAACCACACTGGCCGAATGCATGTTATTCGAAGCAGGTGCGATCAACCGCCGTGGCACGATCGCCGAGCAAAATACGGTTTCTGACTATAATGAACTAGAGCATGAGCGCGGCAATAGCGTGTTCAGCACCCTGATGCATGTAGAATGGAAAGACACCAAGATCAACATCATTGACACTCCGGGGATGGACGATTTTGCCGGTGAAATGATCGCGGCCTTCAAAGTGGCCGATACAGGTATTCTGGTGCTCAATGCGGCACATGGCGTGGAAGTGGGTAGCGAGATCGTTTGGGAGTACACCGATCACCTCAAAAAGCCGATGATCCTGGTGGTGAATCATCTGGATGAAGAAAAATCCGATTTCGATAATACCGTGGAACAGGCACGCGAGCGCTTCAGCAGAAACGTGACCGTAGTACAATATCCTTATAATCAGGGCCTCGATTTCAATGCGATCATCGATGTGCTGACCATGACGATGTATAAATTTTCGAAAGACGGTGGCAAACCCGAGAAACTGCCAATCCCTGAAAGTGAAATGGCGAAAGCGCAGGACCTCCATAATAAACTGATCGAAGCTGTTGCTGAAAATGATGAAGGCCTTATGGAGAAGTTTTTTGAAAAAGGTACACTGGAAGAAGATGAAGTAGTTACCGGCATGATGGGCTCATTGCGCCATCATGATATTTTTCCGGTATTCTGTGTATCTGCAAAATAC
>JAYRVB010000211.1:0-4136 GCA_041918775.1 Chitinophagales bacterium | reverse complement strand
TCAGGGTCAGGTCATCGTGTGTCGCTTAAAAGGTCGTATGCGCCTCGACGAAAAAAAGCAGACCAACCCGGTAGCTGTTGGCGATATCGTAGATATCGAACAAGACGATAAAGAAAATTTTGTGATCGCCTCCGTACATCAACGCAGAAATTATATTGTGCGCAGTGATACGCATAAAAAACATGTCAAGCAGGTGATCGCCGCCAACATCGATCAAACGGTAGTGGTAGCCACTTTGAAATATCCGCGCACCGCATTCGGATTCATCGATCGCGTGCTGCTTACGAGTGAAGTGTATGATATCCCGGCAGTGGTCATATTTAACAAGCATGATCTATATGATGAAAAGGACAATGAATTGCTGATGGAACTCATGGCCGGATACAACGACGCAGGATATACCAGCTTCAGTACATCGATCACACTTCGCGAACACGAAAAAGAACTGTTCGAGGTATTCCATAATAAAACGACTTTGCTCACCGGTCCATCGGGCGTTGGAAAATCTTCACTCGTAAATATGATAGAACCCGAATTACAATTGCGGGTGAATGAAATTTCGAAGTATTCAGAAAAAGGTCAACACACCACCACTTTTGCACGCATGCATCATTTACCGCATGGCGGTTACATCATCGACACCCCTGGCATTAAAGAATTTGGTTTGGTGGATATCGATGCAGAGGAAGTAGGACATTATTTTCCGGAAATACGCAAACATATTGGTGCATGTAAATTCAACAATTGTTTACACATCAACGAAGATGGCTGTGTGATCAGACAACAACTGGAGGAAGGGCTTTTTTCGCCTACCCGATATACCAGTTATTTAACCTTCTATCACGAGATCAAAGAATCGAAAAAATGGTAATGTTATGCGCGCAGTGATCCAAAGAGTAAGTTCCGCATCCGTTACCATTGAAGGTAAAGTGCACGACGCCATTGCGCATGGATTATTGATCTTACTAGGTATAGAGGAGGCCGATACCGCCGAAGATATTTACTGGCTATCGCAAAAAATTGCTGGCCTCCGCATATTCGCAGATGAGCAGGGATTGATGAATATCAATGTGCAGGATGCGGGCGGCGAGTTGCTGGTAGTGAGTCAGTTCACACTTTTCGCCTCCACAAAAAAAGGCAACAGGCCTTCTTTCATTCGCAGCGCTAAACCCGATGTGGCCATACCTTTGTATGAACAGTTCATTCAGGCAATGGAAAGCTGCACCGGGAAAAAAGTGCATACCGGCATCTTTGGGGCCGATATGGAAGTTTCATTAGTAAATGACGGTCCGGTAACCATTATTATAGACACGAAAAACAAAGAGTAGGCATGAACGAAAAATGGAAAAAGTTTTTCTCAAGGTATTTTGAGATCATCCTCATTTTGCTGACCGTTCTGTTTGTATTTATTAAACCAAACATGCGCAATTATGGTGAGCGCATCAGTATTTTATTTTTTGGCATGCTCTCCTTTTATTATCTGGCCAGTGGCATATTGGTGTTTTTAGATAAGAATCGCGTGGGTCGGATCATGCGTCTGATGTATTTATTCGGATTGTGGTCGGTATCTATCATGGTGATCGCCATCATGACCCGCATCATGCTTTTGCAGGCCGATAAAGCCTTATTGATCACCGCCATTTGCTCAACCATTGGATTGATGGGGTATATCATCATGTACTATCGCAGACTTGGTGATGAAGATCGCAATGCATTGTTGTATCTGGTTCAGCCATTGTTTATTCGCGCGCTGTTCTCCATGTTGCTGGGAATTGCCTTTTTAGTCGGCAGCAGCTATGGCATTTACAGTATGCTGGGCACCTATCGCCGTGATCCGGTTTATATTGAAAAGATCGTTCGTGCATACGAAAATCCGGAGGACTCTGTTTTGCTGAATGACTTCAAAATATACGACGATTCCACTCGAGCCAAACAGGCCGAGCCATTACCCCAACCCGAATGATCTGTGTCCATTTCATCAACCCATTAAACCCGTGTTCCATTCCATGACCATCGCTGAAGCCCAAAAAACCATCGACAACTGGATACAAACCACCGGTGTCAGATATTTCAATGAACTTACCAACATGGCTATACTTACTGAGGAAGTTGGAGAGGTTGCGCGCATCATGGCCAGAAAATACGGTGAGCAGTCTTTTAAAGAAAGTGACAAAGACAAGGAACTTTCCGACGAACTTGCCGATGTGCTTTTTGTACTGATTTGCATCGCCAATCAAACCGGGGTTAACCTTACAGACGCCCTGGAAAAAAACCTGGCAAAGAAAACTTCCCGAGACGGGGAAAGGCATAGGTTGAATGATAAACTGGGGGGGTGAACGGTGAGTGGTGAAAGTGACAATAGCCCTTTGTTCACACAGAGAGGTAGAGGAGCGGAGAGGCGGAGAAATGCAAGATGCACGAAAAACCCAACGATGGTCAAGTAAACACGAATAATTTCAAAATGGCACTCACTACTCACCATTCACCATTCACCTAACTTTCTCCTTAAATTTGCACCGATGAATCCACTGCACAATCAGGCCTTTCGATATTTCCTGAGTATGCGCGTGTTCATCACTTTCGCATTTTTAATCCAATATGTAGTTGCAGGTTGGGAGATTTATTCCATTACCAATGATCCCTTTAGTTTGGGTTTAATTGGTTTGGCGGAGGCTATACCTGCTATTGGCATTGCGCTGTATGCCGGCCATCTCGCCGATATCAGCAATAAGCGCAATTTATTGATGGCGGCATTAGCTGGTATGCTCATATCTTCATTAGGGTTGGCCATTTGCACTTCATCCCATATCCGAGAAATAAACGGCGATCATAACACTGTGTTGCTGATGTACCTGTTTATTTTCACTACAGGATTAGCACGCGGATTTTATGGACCAACGGCTACAGCCATTATCGCACAAATTGTTTTGCCGGGGAAAAAGTCCTCACCAATAAACAGACCACTGGATGCGATCGATGAAGATGAGCTTCGCGATCATGAGTCAAAAAAAATCCAAAACAATATACTCATAAAGGCCTCTACAACCAATTCAACTGTCTGGCAAACCAGTGCAATCATTGCGCCTGCTTTAGGTGGATTTTTATTTGGGTGGATAGGGATGACCGGTTCAATGATCTCCATATTGGCTTGCATAATCATTGGCATGGTGATGCTCAGTCAGGTACCATCCACACCGCCGCAGCCATCAAATGGAGAGCCTGTACTCAGCAGACTTCGGGCGGGCATTCGATTTGTATTTCATCATAAAATTATTCTCAACGCACTGAGCCTGGATATGTTCTCCGTATTGTTTGGAGGTGCCGTAGCATTACTTCCGGTGTTCGCAAATGATATACTGCATTGCGGTCCGGAAGGTTTGGGCATTTTACGCGCAATGCCGTCGCTAGGTGCAGTGATCACTATGTCGTACATCAGTTGGAAAAAAATTCCGGGTCGTGTTGGGGTTACGCTATTATGGGCGGTGGCCGGTTTTGGTGTAACTATAATTCTATTCGGACTCAGTACGAATTTCTATTTGTCGATGGTACTATTATTACTTAATGGCGCTTTTGATAGTGTGAGTGTAGTTATTCGAGGAAATATTATTCAAACACAAACACCAGATGATATGCGTGGAAGAGTAAGCGCTGTAAATACGATGTTCATCGGAAGCAGCAATGAACTGGGCGCTTTTGAAAGCGGACTTGCTGCGCGATTATTAGGCACTGTGCCTTCGGTGGTGTTTGGTGGTACGGTAACCCTTTGTATCGTTGGATTTACCGCAATAAAAGCGAAGGCACTGAAAGCTTTTCATTATGAATGATTTTTCATTGACCGCCGGGAATCGTTTATACCGCTGTGGCATACAATAAGCATGGTGGCTATTTAACTATTCATCTAGTTCAAAGAAATACCACCAGAATCCAGGATTGCCGAAGAGCATTATTTTTTAACAAACCGGGCTGTCCTGGTAACTTCATTATCATTGATCACAAGTATATACACTCCTGCCGGTAATGTCTGAATATCAATTTTTGAATCAGCAAAACTGCCGGAAAGTACCTTGCTGCCATTGAATGCATATATGCTGAATACATATGAGTTCGGTTCAATATTCAGGCTGATAGTGGTTTCG
>JAYRVB010000210.1:0-5982 GCA_041918775.1 Chitinophagales bacterium | reverse complement strand
ACTCCAACAACGTTGCCCTCAAGAACTCTCTATCTAAATGTGTGTAGATCTCTGTGGTGGTTATTGAGGCATGTCCGAGCATTTCCTGTACGGCGCGCAGGTCGGCTCCACCTTCGATTAAGTGTGTGGCAAAGGAATGTCTGAAGGTATGTGGTGATATTTTTTTCTGCACACCTGCCAATTGCGCTAATTGTTTGATCAGCATGAAAATATACACACGCGTCAATATCCTGCCGCGATTATTTAGAAACAGGGTATCCTCGAAACCGCGTTGTGGAGTGATGTGTACACGAACAGTATTTCGATAGATGGTGATAAAATTGATGGCGCTATCCCCTATCGGTACCAAACGTTCTTTATTGCCTTTACCGATCACCCGTATGAAGCCGTCTGTCAGGAAGAGGTCTGATATTTTTAACCCGACTAATTCGCTCACGCGCAAGCCGCAGGAATAGAGGGTTTCCAACATGGCTTTATTGCGTTGTCCTTCCGGCTTGCTCAGGTCGATAGCCCCGATAATGGCCATCACCTCTTCATAGCTTAGTGTATCAGGTAATTTTCGTTGCTGCCTTGGAAGGTCGATCAATTGCGATGGATCGTTATCGATGAGGTCTTCCATCAACAAAAACTTATAAAATGCCCTGATACCTGAAATGATACGCGCCTGCGATGCTGCATGCATCCCGATATCATACAGAAAAACCAGAAAGCCTTCCAGATGATGCCTGTCTACCTGCTCTGGCGTTGTTCCGGGATGGTTGCCTTCGAGGTACTGCGCAAGTTTTTGCACATCGCGCATGTAGGCTTCAACGGAGTGTGCCGACAAGCTTTTCTCCAATTGCAAATAGCCTTTGAATTCACGTATGGCTCCGGCCCAGTTCATGATGCAAGTATAGATGCCTTCCTACAATTTCGCATCCGGCTTATACTGTTTTGCATTGTGCATAATCGTATATTTGTCCTGTTATGCGTATTCTGATCATAAACGGTCCAAACCTCAATTTATTGGGTGTGCGCGAACCGGAGGTGTACGGTTCAACTTCCTTCGAGCAATTTTATGCCACTTTGCAACAGCGATTTCCGAATGTTGAACTCAGTTACTTCCAAAGTAATCACGAAGGAGAACTCATAGATAAGTTACACGAAACCGGTTTCTCATGGTCAGGGATCATATTGAACGCCGGTGGTTTTTCGCATACTTCCGTAGCACTTGCGGATGCGATCGGCAGCATTAGCACACCGGTGGTGGAGGTGCATATTTCCAATACCTTCGCAAGAGAATCTTTTCGCCATCAGGATGTGATCGCCGGAAAATGTGTGGGGCTTATCGCCGGTTTGGGACTGGAGGGTTATGCCCTGGCGATCAAATACATCCTCAGTCGATAACAGGCAGATCGGAAAAACGTTTTTTTCCTTTCACAAAAAACTGCCACACCACACTTTTGCGGTAATACCCACCTGCTTTTACCCTGCTGGCGGCGACGCGATTGCGATGAAATTGCTTCCAGTTATCGTATCGTTTTTTGAACTGCAGAGGCAGCGACAGGGCAAAGTGCCAGTCTGCGCGAAATATCGCACCGGCCTCTTTCCATCGGCCATTAAATAAGGCATGCGCAAAGGCTACATTATCCAATAAGATGCGCAATGGGAAACGCCAAACCAGTTCATAGCTTTCATAATTCTTAAAGAGCATGAACAGATTATTTCTGAAATTCAGATAGATCTTATATGGGTTCTCTTTAGGTAGGCTTCCACCACCCACATGATAAACTGCAACTGCGGGTTGATACATGATCTTATATCCTGCGCGTTTCCATCTCCAGCACAAATCGATCTCTTCCATGTGTGCGAAATAATCGCCATCAAAGCCTTTGAATCTTTTAAAGAGATCAGCACGCACCATCATGGCTGCACCGCTGGCCCAGAATATTTCACGTGCATCGTTATATTGACCGGTGTCCGCTTCTTCCACATTGAATAATCTACCGCGACAAAATGCATATCCGAAGGCATCCATATATCCTCCCGCAGCACCGGCATGCTCAAATTGCGATCTGTTCCAGTCGGCGAGGATTTTGGGCTGACATGCCGCAATGGTATCACTCGATTGCATGGTTTCCACCAGATGATCGATACAATCGGGCGTAATTTCTACATCCTGATTCAGTAGAAAGTAGTAGTCCGCTACGATCTCTTTTAGTGCTATATTGTAGCCTTTGGCAAAGCCTTCATTTTTGGCTATGCGCAATATTTTTATCTGGGGATATTGTTCCTGTAAAAAAGCGACTGTATCATCCGTAGAGGCATTATCAGCCACATAAATGTCCAGGGGCTGATATTGTACTTGTACAACAGCAGGCAGGTATTTTTCTAAAAATGCACGTCCATTCCACGACAGGATCACTACGGCCACTAAAGGACGGTCGAGTATGTCGTCTGCTTGCATGGCCTAAAAATACCTTTTTTTCAGCATCCGACACCTGCATAGCATGCTCCTGCCGAATTGCACAGGTCCGGGATCAGAAATCGTAGGCATCCACCGCGCGATGACCGCCTAATTTGTCCTCTATATCGTTATTGTCGAAGTTGAGCACCTCCTGTGGTGAGGCCACCGTTTCATAGATCTTTATCTTCCACCTTGGATCCTGCAATTCGCCGCGGGCGTTTGAATGCAACAAGATATAGTCGTTACTCACGCCACTTGGCTCGTAAAAAGCAAATCCGATATTGGTTTGCTTGTCGGGCATGGTGGTATAAAACCAGATCTCATATGGATAGGCTGATGGCTCATTCACACTGGTCACCATATCCCATGGACGACCATATTGCAGGTACACCCTGCCTCTGTCGGTTTTAAAGCCCGGACGCGAAGGGGTGCTGAATTCGTCGTTGGCTTCCTTTACCAACTCAAGATATTTCTTCCATGCGCCATAAGGATCCTCAGGTGCGCGTTCAGCCCAGAAATTGTACAGGAATTTGCGTTTCATGTCTGCTTCCACCCTTGGGCTCAGCGATTCAATGATCGCAAGGTCGGATTGCGATGCCCGGGGTTTGATCACTTCCAGGAAATAATTCAACTGCTCTTCACTATAATCCTGTGTAAAGGTGCCTTCTGTGTTGATCATACTGATATTTTCCCAACCATTTACCGGACCTTTGTTTGCGCGTTGAATAAATACGACTTTTTGTGCGATGATCTCGTTTTTGGTATTGCGCACTTCCACATAGAGATCGTAATTGCCACCCGGCAGATCAGTAATCGGCATTTCGCGGAGGAAACTAAATACAGGCTGACTTTCTGCTTTTACATACTGATAAAAGGAAGTATTGAACTCCGTCGATTGTGTTCCGCGGATACTAAAGGTTACTACAAATGGTTCGCCTTGTAAATATTTATCAGTAAAATATACTTCACCGTAAAATTTAATGGAGTTTACTGATGAAGGAAAGAAATTGATCGGATAAGGGGTCAGTTCAATACCGTTCTTGACAAAAGCGTTTGTGGTGGATACTTCCTGAAACTTTTCCGTAAACTGAATATCTGATATCTGCACCACATCTGTGCGGAATGGGGTGATCAACTGTGTAGAGGTAAATACATTCTGTGGATCATGGATGTCTGTAACGGTTACTTCAACCGTGAGGGTCTGGTTGGGCACTACCAGCCTGTGTTGGTCCATGATGCTAAAATTAAAGGCGGTGGTATCTTGCACCTTTGGTGTAAGCAATTGTACCTTTTCAAAGTTGAGCACTTTTTGATCGGTGCCCAGCACTACGATAGACAACTCTACCCCGCCGTACAACCCCCCTTCGTTCATGTCTTTGATCGTGAGTGCATTTGCGCCCGCTACCAGGTAGGTTTCGATATATGCCCCTTCCGTTGGATGCATGAACATGCAGGAACGAACAGTTGTATTAGTGGCCAGACCATCAGCAAACGCAGCGGCTTGCATGGCAAAAAAGGCCGTGATCAACAGTAAAGCGTTTCTCATACCATGAAAATTACCTTAAAATTACGGTACAATTACATTTGGTGGTCACCGGTATGTCACAAATCCCTTCAAAACCCCTGCTGATAGAGGCGCATTACCTGCCGGGTATCAGCTGGTTTGCTTTGGCCGCTGATTATACCGAGGTATGGCTGGATGTGTCGTCACATCACGAGAAAGGCAGCTACCGCAACCGCTCACTGATACTCAGCGCCAACGGAGTACAACGCCTGAGTGTGCCGTTGGAGCATGGGCGGGGACAAAAGCTGTTGACGCAGGATCTGCGCATTTCGTATGCGGAGGACTGGCAAAAGAACCATTGGCAGTCCATTTGTTCGGCCTATAGGCGTTCGCCATTCTTTGAATATTTCGCCGATTTCGTGGAACCCTTTTACGTGCGGCGTTATCCATTTCTTATCGATCTGCAACAAGAGATGCTGATATCTCTCTCAAAGCTTCTAAGCAGGCCACTCCGCCTGTCGCTCACTACTGCATACGTGCCGCCCGGAGATGCGCGGTTTGATGACCGCAGAAATGCCATTCACCCCCAAATCAACAATCCGCTGCAGAAAAACTGGGTGCCCTATACACAGGTATTTAGCGACAGATATACCTTTATACCTGATCTGAGCATCATTGATGCTATTTTTAACAAAGGAAAATTTGAACTGAAAGACTTATATACATGAAAAAGATATTATTAAACCTGGTGCTGTGTGTGGTTGCCTCTGTGGCATTTGCGCAACAGCCTGCATTTATTACCGACAGTCTGGATGCCTATATCGAGCGCGAAATGAAACGTTGGAATATTCCTGCGGTGGCCATTGCCATTGTGAAGGATGGTCAGGTGATCGTGGAAAAAGGGTATGGCGTGATCGATCTGGAAAGTGGTAAAAAAACAGATGAACATAGTTTGTTCATGATCGCCAGTAATTCGAAAGCTTTTACCGGCACTGCGTTGGCGAATCTTGATTATCAAAAACGTTTATCGCTCGATGATAAAGTGACCAAGCACCTCCCTTATTTTTCATTGGCCGAAACACATAGCAGTCAGCTTGCTACTGTGGAAGACCTGATGTGCCATCGACTCGGATTTGAAACATTCCAGGGCGATTTTTTAAACTGGAGCAGCAACCTCACGCGCAGGCAGGTTGTGGAAGGCATGGCGAGAAACATACCCTATTATAATTTCCGCGACACCTATGGATATTGCAACTCAGGATTTGTTGCGGCAGGTGAAGTGTTGTATGCAGTTACGGATACTACCTGGGATGCATATTTACAGGTGCATTTTTTTGACCCGCTTGACATGCAACGCACCAGCACCACACAAGCTGCGATCAAAGCGGATAAAAATGCCTGTACACCTTACACAATGTTTGACGGACAACTGGTGAAATTGCAATATGATTACATTGATAATTTAGGCCCTGCTGCGAGTATAAATTCAAGTGTGCATGATATTTCGCATTGGTTATTGATGCAACTCGATAATGGGAAATACAAAGGCAAACAAATATTTCCGGAACAGGTGGTGAAAATGCCACGTGTTCCAAGAACAGTGGTAGGTTCGGGTAATTCCGGATTATACAAATCGCAACATTTCAGTTTGTATGGTTTAGGCTGGTTCATCACTGATTATGAAGGACGCAGGATATATAGTCACGGCGGTGGTGCAAACGGATTTGTTACCAACACCACTTTTGTTCCCGAAGCAGGATTAGGCATTGTGGTATTGACGAATACTGATGCGAATAGTTTATATGATGCATTGCGTTATCAGATCATGGAGGCTTATTTCGGAGTGCCTTATCGAAATTTATCGGCTATTTATTACGAACGTGCATCAAAAGGAAATGCGGAGGCAGATGCGCAATTAGCGGCCTGGCGCAAAACTGTTGCTGAAAAACCCAAGCCTGCACTTCCATTGGAGGCATATGCAGGCACCTATACTAATACTGTATATGGTGATATCATGATTGAAGTTTCAGGT
>JAYRVB010000209.1:0-10788 GCA_041918775.1 Chitinophagales bacterium | reverse complement strand
CACCATGGCTGTTTTTCTCCAGCCGATATGCTTTTTCCCCCAAACAATAAAGGCGATGGTTAGCGCAAGAAACATACTCGCAATAGCCATCTTTGCGGTTAACAACAACACGAACAGCATGAAGAACAGCAGAATGGCACAATAAAGTAGTCGGCGCTTCATGGACATTGCCGACCATTGCACAATGAGTTCTTCAGATAAAATGATCATGGAGAAAACCATGAACATCGCGATGTAGGATGGATGAATGAAGGTAAAATCTACCAGATATTTATAATAGAAATGCGCCTCACCGGTGGTAACATAATCGTATAATGCCAACACCAATGCCACAATCCCGAATAACAAACAGGCCAACACAAAGAGCCGCAGAATAAATACCATGGCTTGTCGGGGCACGCGCCCAAACAAAGTAAAGAACAACGGGATCAATAAAATATATAATTTGATATTGAGATCACGCAGTGCTTCTGCAGTATGCTCAGATAAAAAGTATCCAAACACCGCAATCAGGTATAAGGCAGCGAACAGCACCCACCTGCCACCGGATCTAAGTGCCTCCCATTTGCGCGCATAATCACCACTGAAGAGGATAAGAAGAAAAGACAAAATGAGCAAAGGCGAACTCAGCACCTTGTGAAACGGTATGGTCATCACCATGAGTGCCCAAATGACCAACACCACCGACTGAATGCGATTTAATGAGTCAAATAGTCGCATCAGGTACCTTTAAATTTGATCATGACACCGATCGTTTTCACGATTATCACCAGGTCGAGCAAGAGTGAACGGTGTTTGATATAATAGAGATCGTATTGCAACTTGATCAGTGTATCATCAAAATTATTGGCATAATGATGCTTCACCTGAGCCCAGCCGGTGAGTCCGGGTTTAACTGCTGAGCGCAAAGTGAAGAAGGGGATCTGCTTACTCAGCTCTTCTACAAAAAATGCACGTTCAGGACGAGGACCTATCAGATTGATATCGCCCTTCAATACATTCCAACATTGCGGCAATTCGTCGAGGCGTGTTTTACGCAGTACTTTGCCGATGGGTGTTACGCGCGCATCGTCACGGTCGGCAAACTTCGGGCCTGTGTGTTTCTCAGCATCCACGATCATGGTGCGGAATTTAATGATGCGAAATGCTTTATTATTCTCCCCTACCCTGTCCTGCGAATAAAATAATGGTCCGCGACACAACAAGGCATTTCCCAACCACACAAAAGGCAAAGTGATCAAACATACCACACCGGCCAGGAGTGCACATACAATATTGATGACGCGATTGATGGCCATATATAAATTATCCTTGTGCACAATGCTAAAGGGATCGGTAACCAGATACACATTCCCTTTCTTTTTGATCATGATCTTACCGGTTTGCTCTTCGTAAATTCCGGTAGCCGATGAAACCTGTATGCCATTTTGTTCGCAGGTGAAAAGCGCTGTATATAATGTCGGCGAAATATCCTCCTTATCCGGCACTGCCAAAATGATCTCATTGACACCGAGCCTGTTGGCATATTTCACGAGTGCGGAAGTATCACCCAATACCTTCACTTCATCATATACCTTGCCGATCTTTTCCGGATCATCATCCAGATACCCATAAATGCGATAAGCCGTTTTATGATAAATAGCTGCATCATGCAATAAGGTGCGCACGATCTCCCTTCCGGTATATCCTGCACCAACCACCAATGCTTTCTTATTGAGTATGGGGTGCATGAAAAATGCAGCATAACACAAGCGCCAGATCAACACCAACACCACCATAGCGCCAATGAGCGCAAAAGCAGGTAATCGGGAAATGGGAAGTGTAGGACTCAGGAAGGGAATGAAAATATAGGTAAGCCCGGTAAGTACAGCGGTGAATACCGTATTTCTGATGGTGGTGCGTGTTCTGTCTACATTGGCTAACTTATACAAGTCGAACACATAACTATAAAAAAACCAAAGCACCAGGATCAATACCACCCATAGCAGGTTATCAATAAACGTGTGATAGGAGTATAATGCGCTGGGATGAAAGAATTGAATATATAAAAACAGTGCAGTAAGGATCAGCAGCACATCTACTACGATCAGTATGTACCTTCTAAACAGAAAACGCAGATCATATGCACTTTGGGCAGCCATGCGAAGTGCACAAAATTAACAATTTACCCAGGCAATGTTCCGGGGCTGCGCAGATTAGTCGAGAAACATATTGTAATCAGGTCGATCAGCAACAGATTTGTGCACATATTGCTTGATGATACGGCCTTCCTGAAGGAGGAAAATACCGGGCATTTGGGTAACATTTCCTTCCGGTTTGGTATTGAAGAGGCGCTTTTTCCAACCCAAAGACACCCAGCGCACCCATACTTTCATACCGAACAATTGCACAAAACTGCCGCGTTTCAATTGGAAGCTCTTATAGAAGATCTCCTCCGGATCACTCACCTGAGCCAGGTCCTGTAAACCATATTGGCTGAGATACTCCTGTGCGATCTTATCGTTTACCATATACACCAACACGATAGTGATACCGCGTGATTCCAGTTGTGCGCGATGTTCCTGTAATTGAAGCAGACTCTCCTTGCAAAATGGGCAGCCGAAGTGGCGAAGGAACACGATCAGCAATTTTTCTGACTCAGCCATCTCGCCGATATTTCTACCATCTGTGGTATCAAACAGGGCGAGCGGGTATTGATCGCTATTGAAGGTATCAATCAGCATATCATCCGTATCCAGATTTCTGCGATAAACCAGATACAGCACATACACATTCGGTATCAGCCAGATGATATGATTGAAAAAGAGGAAAGGGAAATAAATTCCGCTGAACATGCCCACACGGTATCCAATCAGGAACCCGGCGATCATCCCCACATGAAATAAGCTGCCCAACAGCAGGATCAACCAGTGTTTAAAGGGGTTGAAAGAGGCTATCAGCATGACCACCCCCAACATAAAGGTGATGATACTCATGAAATCCCAGAATACCAGGGGGGTGATCCCCTCACCGATCACTACTGACGACAGCAGGTTGGGGTTGGCAATAACCACCACCCCCCACACCATGAAATACATGGATGAGATGAGTATGGAGGCATTGATCCTGTTGCGAAGCGGTGGGAAGTACATATCCTTAATGCTCAGTAAACAACCGCGACCTCAGATTGTTTACCTTTGCGATTCAAATAAACAACATTTAGATGAAAACGTTACGCATACTCAGCATGACAATCCTCACCCTGGTGGTGATGCAGGCCAAGGCGCAAGACCTGGAACTCCCGCAACCAAGCCCCTGGGCGCAGATCTCGCAGAAATTTGGCCTGTCGCAGGCTACCATTACCTACTCCCGTCCTGCCATGAAAGGCAGAAAGATCTTTGGCGCACTGGTGCCCTACGGCGAAATGTGGCGCACAGGTGCCAATAAAGCGGTGGAATTGAAGATAGAAGGCGATGCCCGCATCAACGGACAAAAGATCGAGCCGGGTGCTTACAGCCTGTTTACCATTCCCGGTCAGACAGAATGGACCATCATCATCAACAAAAACACTGAATTATGGGGAACAGGTGGTTACAAGCAGGAAGACGATGTGATCCGCTTTACGGTTAAATCCGGCACCTGCCCTACCACAGAATCCTTTACCATCGGCTTTGCCAATGTATCCGACAAATCACTTACCGTAGAGATCAGCTGGGAAACGACCAAGGTAGCTTTCGATATCACAACTGAATACCTTGAACAAGGCAAAACCAACATCGATGAAGCCATCAAAGCTGCTGAAAATACCATGGGTTTGTATAATGATGCAGCTGAGTTTTATCTCGACAATAACCTGGATGCAAAAACAGCACTTGAATGGGCGAAAAAATCTGTAGCACAGCGCGAACGCTATTGGAATCTCTTCACACTGGCACGTGCATACGCAGCAAATGGCATGACCAAAGAAGCGATAGAAAACGGTGAGCGCGCATTGACGATGTCAAACGAAGCAAAAAATACCGGCTTTTCACAAACGATCGAAAAAGAATTGAACAGCTGGAAAGCAAAAAAATAAATTTGTTGAATGAGAAGTTCAGCAGTTTAGTTTTTTCTATCACAATATACTTAGCGGATATCATTTTTGGTATCCGCTTTTTTTTGCATAATTCCTACACCATGTATGGATATGTTTGTAACATAAAATCTTTCGGGGCGTAACCCTGCGGGTCGGGCTTTCCGCTGCAAGTCCTCCCCCGTTTTCACGGGGTGCGGGCTTTCCGCTACAATCCCTTACGCGGATGTTTTTGCATTTCATTTTCCTTTTTTGAATTACATTTCAGCAACCGATATACATTTTATCTATTAATGTACGACCCCTCCGGGGTCGATTAGTGTCGATTTACATTTTGGTAGCTGATCGAATGTTTTGTCTTTGCAATCGACATCACTTACCTTTTTTTCACGCGAAGGCGCGAAGAAGCGAATCACGATAACTATCGGGAGCGGAAAAATGCAGTGGCACTCACTACACACCACTTACCATTCACCACTCACTACTCACCACTCACCATAGCCTTGGTAATTAACGAGAATTTCGTGAAATTTGTAGATTAATACCGGCTTACATGCGAAACATTTTGACCATTTTTTTCCTTGCCATCATCATACATGCGCAGGCACAATTTGCAACACCAAAACCCCTTTTGCAGACCAATGCGCCGGAATGGGTGCAATTACTCTATGCAGAAACGCCGAATATATATGCCATCCAATCGGCATACGACACCTATTATCGCACGCATCCATTTGTAGAAAATGATTATACTCGGTACTACCATCGTTGGGCAGTATTGGCAAGAACATATACTACAGAAAATGGCGATGTGTATATGCCTTCGCATGCATCCTTCATTGCAGAAAGCAACAAACGACTTGCTTTACGAGATCCGGAGCTGAGCAGAAGCACGGTATGGTCATTTGCAGGTCCGGATATTCATTACACAACCAAATACAGTGATGGCGATCCAACCATTCCTGTTTCTGATCAGGCAAATATTTATAGTATCGACAGAAGCTTAAGCGATCCGGATGTGTTATACTGCGGTGGAGAAACCGGTGGTATTTATAAAACCACTGACAAAGCTTTACACTGGGAACATGTTACACATGGTGTATACATCAACACCGTACGTGCCATCAGCATACATCCTACAGATCCGGATGTTGTGATCGCTTCTTCTGAAGGCGAACTCTGGCGTACGACAGACGGTGGCGCAACCTGGCAGGTGATGGGTGATGCATCATTCCAGGCCATCTATATCACCGCATATGATATTCTGTTCAATCCCGAAACACCATCGATCGTTTACGCAGCTTGCGAACAAGGTTTTTTCCGAAGCACGGACGGCGGGAGCAACTGGACCGAAATACTTGATCATTTTTGTATGTCAGTTGCGGTAAAACCGGATGATGCTTCTATCGTATACACCTTGCAATACGATCCGGCTACGCAAATACCCTATTTTAAACGTTCAACAGACCAGGGCGCGTCCTTCACCACTTATGCCGATGGCTGGTTCTCGGTACCTGCAGCTGATATGGGAAAAATAGAAAGCTTAGGAGGCAGAATTGCCGTTACGGAAGCGGATCCTGAACGCGTGTATGTTTTATTGGTAGGTACGAGTGATGCAGATGCCGATCTGCAATTGCGCGGAACCATCGGCGTATACATGAGTACAAATAGTGGCATCAACTGGTCGCATCCACATGGCCTCCTCGGAATGCCATATAATGCGGATACGCATCCGAATTTAATGGATTTTGATGGAGAGAGCAGCGATTATAATCAGATCTACTACAATACAACGATTGCCGCATCGCAACTCAATGCAGACCACCTGCTGATCGGTGGTTTGAATTTATGGAAAAGTGAAGACGGCGCAGCTTCATTTCAACCGGTTGGCGGTTATATAGGATACCTGCCCTATTTCCATCCGGATAATCAGGAGACACTTATTTATAAAACATCTCCTACCACAGAGGAAATATGGATGGCCACAGACGGTGGTGTAAATTATACCACCGATTGGGTGAGCACACATGAAAGTCGCTGCCATGGTTTACGCGGTGCAAATTTCTGGGGATTTGACCAGGGCTGGCAGGAGGATATGTTGGTGGGTGGTCGCTATCACAATGGCAATGGTGCCTACCACGAAAATTATCCCGAACGCGAATTTTTAGCACTCGGCGGTGGTGAAGCTGCAACCGGATATGTAAAACCAAGTGATGAAAATATATGTCTGTTCAGTGATATCGGTGGTCGCAAATTAACCGAGAACATCGACGAGGTAATTGAAACACTTGGATTCAGCAATAGTCCGAACGAAAGCTATTGGTATAACTCCAGTTCGAGAATTCAATTTGACTGGAATTATTTCAATCATGCCTATATGGGCAAAGAGCACAAGATCTGGAAGAGTACAGATGGTGGCAGTTCATTTGCCGAATTATATACATTTGGCACCAACAGCAGCAATAAAGTACTGTGGGTAGAACAAAGTCGCGTAAATCCTGACGTGCTCTATTGCACACAAAATATCGGTGGCTCCAATTGTTATTTATGGAAAAGCACGGATGGAGGCCTCAACTGGACTTCCAAACCGCTGCCTCAGGCAAAACGCGACGTCCTATTTACCTTAAGTGGCAATAATGCCGATGAGTTATGGATCGCTTATACATATGGTCCTAATGGAAGCAAAATTTACCGCAGTACAGATGGTGGAGATACCTGGGAGAATATTACGACCTCTACACTGGATAATCTGAAACCCACTGCGATCGTACATCAATTTGGTACGAATGGAGGTGTTTATGTGTTCATGCGTGAGGCCGTATGTTTTTATAAAACCAATACACTTGTTGATTGGATCGAACATGGTGATGACCTCCCACTCGTACTTGATGCATTAAAAGCCATTCCATTTTACAAGGACAATAAAATTCGCGTAGCCAGTTGGAATATTGGTATCTGGGAGGCGCCATTGTATGAGTACTCTGATCTCATAGCTGACTTCAGCGCACAACAACCCTATTTCAATTGCGCCGGCGAATCGATCAAATTCGTGGATAGATCGACTGCCTCAGCGGATGCCACTTATAGCTGGTCGTTTCCCGGAGGTTCGCCATCCACCAGCACAGAAAAAAATCCTTTGATCACTTATCCGGCTGATGGTATTTATGATGCCACCTTGACTGTGACAGATGGCGCATCGGTGTCAACCATTACCAAATCTGCCATAGTGCGCTCATTGAATCCTTCTACCCTGCCCCTTGCAGAAAATTTCGAATCCGGAAATTACGCAGAAGGTTGGCATGGTGGACCTACCGGCGGATGGGCGATCGCAGAAGATGTGAGCGGATATGACGAAGGGGTACATAGTATGTGGTTCAACAATTACTGGACCGATCTGCAAGGTGGTTATGCGGATCAGATCAGTGCAAGGTATGATTTTGATGGCGTGATCGAAGCAACCCTGAGTTTCGATATTGCCTATGCGCCATATGGCGGTATTTATATGGATACATTAGCCGTATTTATTTCTACCGATTGCGGAAACACGCTGGAGCAGATCTACTATGCCGGTGGAAGTGATCTGGCAACAGCACCTGCGTATACCGCGGATATTTATTATCCGACAGCTGATGACTGGCGCACAGAAACTATTGACCTCGCGCCCTGGTTAGGTGCTGAAGACATCACGCTCGTATTCAGAAATATCGGATACTGGGGTCAGGCTTTATATGTCGACAATATCAATATCGACCACGTAGTATCCATTCACACGAATGAGGACCAGGATATTACTTTGGAAGTGTATCCAAATCCTAATCAGGGTCAATGCTATATCGCAGTTGAAACCGAAATGCCATTTACCGGTATGTTGTACATCATGAATAGCGTTGGTCAATTGATGCTGGAATATCCGGTAGTGTTGCAGGCGGGTGAAAATCTGTTGCCTGTAGATATGCGCAGTTTTGGTGCAGGAATGTATATTGTTTCCATGCAGAATGACATGCAACATTTGGAAACCACTTTTGTTACAGAGTGATCTAAGATCACGATGTCGCATAAAAAACCATTCCTTCCTGTAAAAGTATGCCCTGTTTGTCAGCGGCCCTTTAGTTGGCGAAAAAAATGGGAAAAGCAATGGGATGCTATCGTGTATTGTAGCGACCGATGCCGACATGATAAAAATCAGTCCGCAAATAAGCTCCGAACCGGATAAGCGGCACCATAATTGCCTACATTTGTAGTATGCTAACGGAATTGTTCATGCTCAGTTCGCTGTTTATTGATGACAGCAGCAAACAGGTGATAGAGCCTGTGGGTATGATCTGGGTAGCAGATACCGTACAACCGACAGATGGCCCTCCGGGCATGCGCTGGATACCGGGAGGAGAATTTCTGATGGGCACAGATACTGATCCACAGCGACGCAGTGACGAAACGCCTGCGCATCGCGTGCGCCTCGAAGGATTTTGGATAGATACCACTGAAGTGACCAATGCACAATTTGCCGAATTTGTGCAGGCAACCGGTTACCTGACCACAGCAGAAGTGCCGATCGACTGGGAAGAACTCAAAAAACAACTTCCACCTGACACCCCTAAACCGGATGATGTCTTATTGCAACCCGCCAGTATGGTTTTCGCCATGACCGACCGGCCGGTGGATCTCAATAATTATTTGAACTGGTGGACCTTTGTACCGGGTGCGAGTTGGAAACATCCGCAAGGCCCAGGTTCGGAGATCAGTGATAAAATGTTACATCCTGTCGTGCAGGTAAGTTGGGATGATGCCGTGGCGTATTGCACATGGGCAGGCAAACGACTCCCTACAGAAGCAGAATGGGAATACGCGGCAAGAGGAGGCCAAACATCTGAAATATACCCCTGGGGTAATGATACCACGCTGTATAAACATGTAAATTCCTGGACGGGAAATTTCCCTTATTATAATTCTGAAAAAGATGGCTACCTGCGCACCGCTCAGGTGGGCTCCTATCCGCCAAATCCATATGGATTATATGATATGGCCGGTAATGTATGGGAATGGTGCAGCGATTATTACCATGTAGCCTATTTCACACAATGCGCAACAGAAGGAATATGGGACAATCCCAAAGGTCCGCTGAGCAGCTTTGATCCTAATCAACCCTATAATATTGTTCGGGTTAAACGCGGTGGCAGTTTCCTGTGCAATGAATCGTATTGCTCCAGTTACAGAACCACTGCGCGCATGGCCACCAGCTATGATACCGGACAGGATCATTCAGGTTTCAGATGTGTGATGACTCAGGAGATGTGGGAAGCAAAGAAAAAAAGTAAATAGGGTTTTATAACGACATACGCTCCTGAGTGAAGGCCGGGAACGTCCATACCCAATATGCAGATTTTGCTGCATGTTTAATTAAACAAAATAGCCGCTCAGGTGTTTTATCAGCTTATGAAAAGTTTTTTTGGGGTGATGTTGGTAGTGGCGAGCTTACAGGTTACTGCACAATCAGGACGTATCTATGGCACCATTACAAATAGTTTGAACAATGAACCGGTACCCTTTGCCACAGTGATGTTGGTAGGCGGCGAGTATGGTGCCGTTGCGGATGAAAATGGCGCATATGAGATCAACGATGTCCCCCCGGGATTATACAATATTGAATATACAGCAGTAGGATTCAAAAAGCTGACCATGCCGGAGATACAGGTGAGCAATGCCAAGCCTGTTTATCTGACCGTGGCACTTGAAGAGGATGCCAATGTATTGGATGTGCTCGAGATCAAAGTACCGATCACCGACAAAACTGAAGAATCCCCGCTATCGCTGCGCACGATAGGCACCAATGAAATTCAGCGAAACCCCGGAGGAAACCGAGATATCTCGCGTGTGATCCAGAGCTTACCCGGTGTTACCTATACCCCATCCTTTCGCAATGATATCATTATCCGGGGTGGTGCACCAAATGAAAACAGATTTTTTCTCGATGGTGTGGAAGTGCCAAACATTAACCACTTTGCCACGCAGGGTTCGAGCGGAGGTCCAAAGGGATTGATCAATGTGGATTTTATTCGCGAGGTAGAATTCTATGCCGGAGCATTTCCCGTGAACTATGGAAATGCACTCAGCAGCGTCATGTCATTCGAAACACGTGATGGTCGCACAGATGCATGGGGCGGTTTATTTACGGTAGGTTCCAGCGACCTTAACCTCACACTGGAAGGTCCTGTGGGAGAAAGATCCTCTGTCCTCCTATCCGCACGCAGAAGTTATTTGCAATTTTTATTCGATGCTATCGGCTTGCCCTTCCTGCCCACCTATAACGATTTTCAATACAAGCAGAAGATCAAACTGAATACAAAGAATGAGCTCACCATCATAGGCCTGGGTGCCATTGATAATAACGCACTGAATACCGAAGACGACACCAGTGCCTTTCAGCAATATCTACTCGCTAACCTGCCGGTGCAGGATCAATGGAATTATACCCTCGGTCTGGTATATAAACATTACCGCGAAAATGGATACAGCACATTGGTGTTGAGCAGAAATATGCTCAATAACCGCGCTTATAAATATCAGGATAACATTGAAGATGATCCGGCTAATTTATTGTTTGACTACGTGAGTCAGGAAAGTGAAAATAAATTTCGCTACGAAGAAACCCTTACCAAAGGGCAATTCCGGATCAGAGGTGGCGTAAATTATGAACTGGCCAGATACACGAATGACACCTATCAGTTAATTCCTATCCT
>JAYRVB010000208.1:0-1843 GCA_041918775.1 Chitinophagales bacterium | reverse complement strand
GAGTGATCTGTTTGAAGATTATCGCTTTACCGGTGGCTTGCGCTTTCCAACCAGCTTTAGTGGCGGCGAATATTTCATGACCTATGAAGACCTGAAAAACAGGTTCGACAAAAAATTTACCTGGTATTATCAAAAAGAAGGTGCTCAATATAATTTTCAACCTACCTGGTATCCGGTGGTAGATGCGGGACTGAGCACCAACATTATAGAGAATACCTGGAAATTCCCTATCGATGTGATCCGCAGTGTTCGTGGAAGCGTTTCTTATCGCGGCGAAAAGATCACTTTCCTGGCAAATGATACATTTAGTTTGAATCTGCCGAATTATAAAGAAGACTGGTTCTCCTTTAAACTCGAATATGTGCACGACAATACCTGGCCTGTCATGATCAATATTCTGAATGGCACGCGTTATAAATTCTGGTTTGAAGTACACAAGCAGTTT
Organism: Chitinophagales bacterium; assembly: GCA_041918775.1. Lineage (GTDB taxonomy): Bacteria > Bacteroidota > Bacteroidia > Chitinophagales > BACL12 > UBA7236. The sequence continues at coordinate 1,398 of JAYRVB010000208.1, read as the reverse complement.
GAAGTAAATGCTGATCAGGGCTTGAAGGTTAACCTCAACGAAGGATATATGGGCGTGTTTGGCTTTGATGCACGTCACTATCAGCGCATTCATCGCCAGATCATCTGGGCAAATCGATTTGCCGGTGGCACCAGCTTTGGTCCGCAAAAACTGATCTACTATTTAGGCGGAGTGGATAGCTGGCTGGGGCCGGTATTCAATTCCGATATAGAGGTGAATCAGGATATGGGCTATGCTTTCCAGACCCTGGCCACCAATATGCGCGGTTATGACCAGAACATTCGGAATGGCAATAGTTACATGGCCATAAATTCGGAGATCCGATTCCCGGTATTCAGTTATTTCTTCAATAAACCTGTGCGCTCTGAATTTTTGCGCAACCTGCAAATCGTAGGTTTCTACGACATCGGTTCTGCTTGGGAAGGATTCTCTCCTTTTGAAGAAGACAATCCATACAACGACGATACAGTGGTACAGGAACCGATCACCGTGGTGGTAAACTATTTCCGCGACCCGCTGGTGATGGGCACCGGATTGGGTCTCCGCACTACCCTGTTCGGCTATTTTATTCGCGTTGATCGCGCACATCCGATCGAATCCACCGGACTGGGTGATCCTAGATGGTATTTTTCACTTTCTCTTGATTTCTGATCACGGATAACTCCTCAGGAGGAAATCCCGAACATCTTGTACATAGCTGATATGTAGTGCCATATTTTTCAGCAGGTATATCCTTACCTTTGCCGGCATTCATCATGAGCAATTCTGTAAAGGCACATGTATTTGTCTTAAGCGCCAACATCATCTATGGCATTAATTACAGCATAGGTAAAATAGCGCTGGCCAGTATTCCTGCATTTGGCATTGTGGGATTCAGAGTGGTTTTCGCCTGTATCATTTTTTGGGGTTTGCATCGCATATTCTCCATGGAAATGGTAGAAAAAAGCGACCACCCTAAACTCATCCTTGCTTCTGTATTTGGTGTCATCATCAATCAACTGTTGTTTTTTAAAGGACTGAGTTTAACCAGTGAAATGCACTCTGCATTGATCATGATCACTACACCCTTATTAGTATTGCTGATGGCGTGGATCATGCTGAAAGACCGCATAACCATTGCTAAACTTACGGGCATTGGTATTGGTGCAATCGGAGTATGTCTGCTCATACTTTCCGGCTCAACGGATGCTAGTTCCGACGCCAGAGCGATCGGTGATATCTGTATTATGATCAATGCAACATCCTATGCCATATTTCTGGTGATGGCAAAACCACTTATGCAAAAATATGCCCCGCTCACCATTGCAAAATGGATATTTACCTACGCGGTAATTCCGGTGCTGATCTTTGCCTGGTCCGACCTCAATTCCGTCACTTATTCAGAAGTGCCTCTGCAGG
>JAYRVB010000207.1:0-4032 GCA_041918775.1 Chitinophagales bacterium | reverse complement strand
TCAAATCCAACTCTGCGCGAAAAATAATACGATACGCCCGGTCCGATGGTAATATTGCTATGATCGGTAATGGATTTTGCATCACCAAATGTGGTTGATCTATCCACACCAAATTCTGCAGTGCCCAAAATAAAGAAGTGATCATTCACCGGATAGTAGTATTTGATGAGCGGATTAAATTTGATCGCAGACACAATGTCGGTGTCCATTTCAAAAATATAATTCGAACTAAAGCCGGTCAATATCCGATCCGTGATAAAATACCCGAACCTGGGTGTGACCTGCAGGCGATAGGCATAAAAACCACCTTTGTCGGCGATAGAGAGGGAACCTCCCCCACCCGCGCGGTATGTACCTTTTCCTGTTGGATAGCGTTGTGCTGAAACCGTGAAGGATAACAGCAAGCCAAATAAAATTAATAATGATCGCATGTTTTCATGTTTTGGGGTATGATCGCGTTTATAATCTTGCCTGAATATATCCGCAAAGTAAATCAATGGCTACATGGTTGTCACCGCCAATTGGCACGATAATATCCGCATGGCGCTTGCTGGGCTCAATGAATTCCTCATGCATAGGACGAACAGATTTCAGGTAACGCTGCATTACCTGGTCGATATTACGTCCCCGTTCCTCCATATCCCGCTTTACCACCCGCATGAAGCGATGGTCGGCGTCGGCGTCTATGAACACTTTCAGCGACATGAGGTTACGGATGGCCGGTTGCGTGAGCACTAGTATGCCCTCGACGATCAGCACACTTTTAGATTGCACCGTAACCGTTTGATGCTCGCGTAAACACGTGAGCATGCTGTATACCGGCTGTTCCACGGATTTACCTTGTTTTAATTGTTTCATGTGGGTTTCCAGTAAACTCCATTCGATAGCATCCGGGTGATCAAAATTCATGCGCTTCCGCTCAGCTTCGGGCGTATCCGGATTGTGTTTGTAATAGGCGTCCTGCATCAACAGCGCTACCGTATCCGCATCCAGTTTCTGAATGAGGTTGCGCACAAATGTTGACTTTCCGGAACCGGATCCACCGGCAATACCAATGATGAACATAATTACGAAGTTAATGGATGCGCAGACATGATGGCTCTTACACGTGGATTCATGACATAAAAAAACACCGGGGGGATCAAAGCTAACAGGATCATGGCCGGATAGCCCATGGGTAGTTGCGGTGCATCTTCCCTATGGCGCAAGATCTGGTATTTACGTGATGCCAAATAATGATGATCGCTGTGCCGGGTGAGTTCATACAACACCATACGCCCGAAAATATGGTCAGAGTTCCACGAGTGCCAGGGCATCACACGTTCGTAGGTGCCTGTATCGCGGCGTTTGCGCTGGAGTCCGTAATGCTCGATATATTGAACAGATTCCAGCAACAAAAAACCGATCACTGCAGCAATTACAAAATACCCCATCGCGAGTAAACCTGCACTCAGGGCGATAGTGATCAACAGGATGATCTGCATCAGGAAAATTATACCCAGCATATTATGTCTGCTGAAAAAAGCATTTTTCTGTTGCGTTAATTCCTCCTGTTGAATATGCCATGCCGATCGAAGCGTGCCAAATATCGTTCTAAAATAATACACATAGATCGGCTCATTATATCGGGCTGATGAGGGATCATCCGGGGTAGATACGCGTTTGTGATGCCCCTTGTTGTGTTCAATAAAAAAATGTCCGTATAAGCTGGTCATTAACAGCATGACAGCCATCACCTGCTCGCGGGTTTTAATCCGATGTCCTAACTCATGCGCAACGTTAATTCCGATCACACCGCAGGAAATACCCATTGCAATGATCCTGCCCGAAAGCTCCATCACAGATAAACCAGGTTCCCGGATCTGAATCAGAAACAAAACAAGAATACCATACTGCACAGGCACATGTCCATACAATAACAGATCGTATACTTTGTCGGCACGCATCACCTCCTCTTCCAATGCCGTCAGGTTATAACGATCAGGTGGGAACAACAATTCTATCAACGGAATGAACAAAAAGGCATAAATCAGGGCAGTAAATACCCATGGACCGTGCGACATAAGCGAAAATCCGACCACAAGTGGCACGGAATAACCAACCAGATACTTCAACGCACGGAGAGCAGGCATGCGACAAATTTAGGAAAAACGAAGGTCATAGCTGTATGTGACGCTTGTCACGATTGGGCAGCAGAACTATTCTGAACTTTGAACTGTTCAATCAAACTGTATATGATCACAGATACTTCGGTGCACGGCACCCTGCCATATGAAATAACACAGCGATATGATTACGCTTCCTTCGTTCAATTAACGGCCGAAATGGTTGCGCAAAATACCACTACAGGACCGGTAAAGAGTGAATCGAGGATCAACGCCACAAAATTGAATCTTCAACGATTGAATCGCGTGACCAAAACACTGCGTTTACTGGATGACTGGAACACCTTTCCCAAAGAAAAAACGCGCAACCTGAGCTTTCTGGTCATTACAGAAACCTGGTGTGGCGACGGCGCGCAGATCGTGCCGGTGTTCCACCGGATAGCCGAACACCTAGATATTGACATGCACATCATACTCCGCGACGAATATCCTGACATCGCAGATCGTTATCTGTTCAGGGGAACCAGATCGATACCGATGTTGATCGTTTTCGATAAAGAAAGCGGAAAAGAATTAGGCGTGTGGGGGCCAAAACCGGCTGCTGCACAAAAGATCCTCGATGATGCAAAGCGCGACGGCATCCCGCACGACGACTATGTGATCACCCTGCAAAACTGGTACAATCAATCTAAAGGAACTCAAATACAGGAGGAGTTGTTGTCCTTTTTGCGAAATTTGCTCTAGGCATTCCTTTAGGTGTTTTCCTTCACCCATATTACCAGTAGCGACAATCGTCCACGACTGCCGCGCGAGGAAGAGAATAAACTTCTGTACCTCAGCATTTATATGCCAATGGTCTTCATTGCGATCATGTGGATCGTGATGGTGTTCAGTTTTGTTACCACTATCGACCTGGCGCCATTAGGCATCCTGCCAAAACACTTTTCCGGACTGAAAGGCATCCTGCTTTCTCCATTTATTCACGGCGACTGGGGACATCTGATCTCCAATACCTTCCCTTTCCTGATCTTAAGTTCTTTAATGATCTTTAATTATCGAAAGGTGGCCTTCAAAGCATTCATGTTCATTTGGCTGGTGGGCGGATTCATGTTATGGCTTACCGGTCGCGAAAATTATCATATCGGCGCAAGTGGCATTGTATATGGCATGGCTTTTTTTATTTTTTTTAGTGGCGTTTTTCGCAAAAACATGCAGGCCATTGCACTTTCATTATTTGTCGTATTCCTATATGGCAGCATTGTATGGGGTTTGTTTCCATTAGACCTGCGTATAAGTTGGGAAGGTCATGCCATGGGTGCTGTATGCGGGGCCATCAGTGCATTTTATTTCAGAAAAGTAGATCTGCCACCACCTATAGAATTGCCTGACGAGGAGGAGGAGCCTGAAGAACAGGATGCTGCTCCATATATACATCCATTCTCTGAATTACCCGAGCATGTTGAATATGAATTGATCGATCCTGATCGCAAGGACAAAAAATCATGAATCCGCAACTGGTGATCACTGCCGACGGCTCCCCCACTCTGTATATAGAGGAATGGCAGGAACACTATCACAGTATGCATGGCGCTGTGCAGGAATCGAAGCACGTATTTCTTGATGCCGGATTAATACCATTACTGGAAAAGCTTCAACAGGTGCGCATACTTGAAGTGGGACTAGGCACCGGATTTAATGCCCTGCTAACGTTAGCCACCATCCTGCAAACGGAGAAACACGTCACTTATCACGCGTTGGAACCACACCCTATACCCATCGACATCATCGAACAATTCACCGAAAAGCATTTGTCTTTACTCGGATCAGGTGCGTCTTATTTTCACGCATTACATCGATCACCATGGCAACGATCTGTTGATCTACATCCACAATTTACACTGACTAAATTGCAGATGGGTGTGCAGGC
>JAYRVB010000206.1:0-5293 GCA_041918775.1 Chitinophagales bacterium | reverse complement strand
TGCAGTTTTTCGAAACAGCTACCACCGAAACTTCTGTTACCTATGTGTTTCCATTTGTTTCAGTCGTATATAAAGACCGCGAACTAATTTTCCCGCTTATCGATCGCGGAACCATGCCTTTGCCACTCAACCCCGACAGCGACCCTTCAGTATCCATCTCCCTGCTCGAATATAAATTCACAAAAGCTATTCGTCAGCTTACGGTAACGGAGAAACCTTATGTGGCTTTCATTTCCGGGCATGATGAACTCAACCGTTTGGAGTTGAACGATATCGCCGGCGGACTTAATGAATTGTATAATGTGGCACAGATCGATCTGGAAGATGACAGCACTTTTGAAATTCCGCGCGAAGTAAAAACAATCATCATCGCGAAACCCCTTACGGCTTTTAGCGCGCGTGGGAAATATATGATCGATCAGTATATCATGTCCGGTGGCAATGTGCTGTGGCTCATTGATCCGGTGATCGCGGAGTTTGATAGTTTATATAATGGAAAAGGTCAGTTCATGGCGATCGATCGGGAGTTGAATATCACCGATATGCTGGTGCAATATGGCGCACGTGTGAATGGTAATATTGTGCAGGATAAGCAATGTACGCAGATCAATGTGCCTGTTTCTAAAGGCGACAATTTTGTGAAGCGTCCATGGCCCTACAATCCGGTGCTTAACAACTATAATACAGCGCACCCGATCACCAAAAATGTGGATGCTATTGAAGGAAAGTTTGTAAGCACTATTGATACGCTTGGTGTGCCGGGTATCACAAAAACCATTTTGCTTTCCACTTCTGGTTTAAGCCGATATCTGAATACACCTGCACGCATCAACTTCAATGTGGTAGACCCGAAATTTGCACCTACCGATCAGCAATATGATAAACCCAATTTACCGGTGGCGGTATTGCTTGAGGGCAGTTTTCCTTCAGCTTTCAGAAGTATAAAACCTACGGCCGAAAAAATTCATCAGGCCGGATATGGCTACCAGGATATTCCGTATATGAGTGTTGGTAATCCGGCTAAACAGATCGTGATCGGCGATGGCGACCTGATACGCAATCCTGTATCCCGCGAAGGTGAACCCGACTTGTTAGGTGTGAATTATATCGAGCGCTATATTTTTGGCAACAAAGACTTCGCCCTCAATTGTATTGAATACCTCTGCGATCAAAACGGCTTGATCGAAACGCGCGCAAAGGAAGTGAAATTGCGCCCACTGGATGAACAAAAGGTGCAGGATGACCGCACGCAATGGCAGGTGGTGAATATGGTAGCACCTTTACTGTTGTTATATATCTTCAGTGGTATATATTTCTTTATACGCAATAGAAAATACGCGTCCTAACTAAAAACCTATGAAACGCAATCTGCTGTATTTCGCCATTCTTGTTGTGCTATGTGTGGTGGCGTATTTTACGCTGATCAGAGACCCGCGGACTTCGTACAGTAAAAAGGATGCGGATTTCGCGATACAGGACACCACCGACATCGGACGTATTGTGATGACCACCCTCACGGGGGATACTATTGACCTGCGCAATGCAAATGGAAAGTGGACCTTCAACGAAGGCCTGCCCACGAGGCCTGATGCTATACACAACCTGTTGCGCACCTTACATCAGTTGGAAGTGAAAGTACCGGTGGCAAAATCCATGCATAATACGGTTGTAAAGAGTATAGCTGGCAGACGCACATTGGTACGTATTTATGATCACTCAGGAGAATTGATCAAAGGATTTTACATCGGTGAGAATACAGATAAACTCAATGGCACATTTATGCTGATGGAAGACTCTGATATTCCATTCGTGGTCAATATTCCCGGATTTGCCGGATACGTTTCTACTGTTTTCTTTACTAATAAAACAGATTGGCGTAGTAAAGAGATCTTTAGTTTCAAACCGACAGAGATCCGACAAATTGATATCACCTATCCGCAGGTGAAAGATTCTACATTTTCACTCGTGCGTCAGGCAAACAATACCTTCATCCTGGTAGGTAATCAGGTGAGCAGCAAGCCGGTGAATCAGGAGATCGTTCAGTTTTATCTGAAGCAGTTTCAAATGCTCAACGCCGAATATTATATCGAAGAAGACGACAAGCGCGATTCACTGCTCCACGCACAGGCTGCCTGTATCATGTCGGTTACCGGCAACAATGATACCCACCGCACATTAAAGATCTACTATCGCCCGATCACCTATCGTTCAAAAATGCAATACACCTACAAGAATCAACCAGTGCAGTTCGACCTCGATAAATATTACGGTGTATTTAACAACGATAATGACCTGGCCATTATTCAAAATTTCGTCTTCGGCAAACTCCTCGTCGGCCCCCAATTCTTCTACCGCCAAAAACCAGGAGGAAGGAATGTGCTGATAGAAGAGGCTTTGAAGTAAGGGCTAAAACAAAGATTCGAAGATTTGAAGATTTGAAGATTCGAAGGGAATTCAGAAAGTCCAAAGAAACTATATGGTCTGAATTAACCATACAGTCACAACCAAACATGCATTTTACCTGATACCTGATACCTGATACTTGATACCCGGTACCTGCTTCCCGATTCCCGCAGGCAGTTTGCCAATATTTCAGGAAGGGTTCTTGATCAGATACTTGCAGATATGGTATGTGCAACGACACACAAGCGAAAAATACATGCTTAAACGAATTGCGAAAATTTTATTTTCTCCCCAAAAGATCAACCGATATTTTTTCTGAAATATCGATCATTCCACATTAGTCCATCACAACACACGACGCTACATGCACGCCGTTTGTAGTTTGCACATGGATTACGTACATGCCGGAATTAAGTGCAGACACATCTATTGTTTTTCTATAGCCATGTGCAAGTTCATCGCTGCCCTGCAGCACGATATGGCCAAGTGCATCTAGCATATGCCATGCGGTTATGGTTTCGCCGCTGTTATTTCTGATCGCTAGTTGACCGTGAGCCGGATTGGGATATAGGGTTACATCACCTGTGATCGTCATATCCACGCTGATATCTTCATCCGGTGTTATGCATACTTTGAACAAAGCGTTTGAAGCAGTAGAGGGCGTGAAATTCGGGATCAGTGCATCTATGCCGCCAAAAATGTAACCAATACAAGTCTCATCATTGATATCCTGCAGGCGAACAACACCATGATCATATTTCGGCACATCGGGCATCAACCAAAATTCTGCGTTGCTGCCTAACAATCCACTCATGGTAACCGGTTCAATATATTGCTGCATGCCGCCATCAGGTGTGCGAATAATGGTAGTGATATCATCCACAAACGGCACATTGAGATCCTCAATGAGATCTCCATCCTCTTCATCATACCAAAATTGACTTATGCCCCCAAACAGCGTTAAATACGATGTTTCTGTTTCAGCATCATACATACTCAAAACAGGGCAGGTGTAATTATTCATTTTTTGCATAAATGCCTCATCAACCACATACCCGGTATCTGTAACAAGCACGGGTTCAAGCCAAACCCAGTCAGCCTCATATTGAAACACACCACTCAGCGCGATCAGTGCCGGATGCTCACCCGGTAACATCAAGGGTTCAAAATTGAGGTCGCGCCTGTGAAATGCGATCGTATCGGTAAGCGCCTGCACATTATCCATGGTGATCACCGTGCCATCATCACTCAGCGTGAACGAGCGCAACTGATTTGTATACACCTGAGTAAATTGAGGCCCAGCCGGTTTGCTGTAAACCCCGGTAAAACTGTGTCCTCCGAATATATAGATCGTGTCACCGATCAGGCCGATCTCACCACCGGTGATCTCCAACATGGGGTCTGCCAAACTTCTGAACGCCGGCGAAATGTCACCGCCCGAAAGCAGGGCATCCGACAACAGCCCGAGGTCTACTGCTGTAAGCGACGGAAAAGTGCGCATGCCCATAGCCATGTCATCATGCCCGTAACCACCAAGGATATACAGGTATTTACCGCGCTGAAAGGCCTGTGGATTGGTGCTTTGCAATTGCAGCAACACATCGTCAGGTAACCCGCTGGTGCCCGACTCCCAGAAATCGCCAGTTTCAGGATCAAACATCCATACGCTCTTATTCGCCTCCAACGGCATGAATGGATTCGGCGGCAAAAAACCGTGTAAACCGCCTATACGTCCGCACATGACCAGTCTTCGGCCCTCCCATTCGCCACTTACGAAGGAGTGTAATCCGGGCCACGACGAGTAGGTTACCTCCTCCAGGGAAAGGGTAAAGGGGGGAAATGACTGTGCGCTTGTGCTTTGCAGTGATCCTATGGAAACCACTGTCGCGATGAGGAAATTACGAAACGGCATCATTTAGGCAAATATAGCAGTTCATAATACGATCTACAGTGCCTATTCACACAGAAGTAGCGGGCTTTTTCGCTATCCACAAGTGTTGAAAAACATTGATGCCGAATGTTTACCTTTGCTTGATTCAAAAAAATGTAAACCAGATGAAGTTTATCGTTAGCACGACCGCGTTATTGCGTAACCTGCAAACAGTGAATGGCGTTGTGAGTCCCAACACGGTATTGCCTATTCTTGAAGATTTTCTATTTGTTGTTGAGAAAAATAAATTGACCATCTCCGGCACCGACCTCGAAACATCTATCACTACATGGATGGAGATCGAGTCGAAATCTGAAGGCAAAGTGGCCATCCCTGCACGCATCCTTGTAGATTATCTGAAAACACTTCCCGAGCAACCACTCACTTTTAGCGTAGATGAAGATACCTGTCAGGTAGAAATTACTACCGACCGCGGTAAGTATAAATTGAATGGCGAAAACGGTGATGATTTCCCGCGCGTTTCCAGCGATGATAAATTGTCGGAGATCAATCTGCCTTCCGGTGTTTTGCAAAAGGTCATTAATAAAACCGCCTTCGCAACCAGTAATGATGAATTGCGCCCGCCAATGACAGGTGTGCTGTTCCAATTAAATAAAGACGGTGTAAATTTTGTGGCAACCGATGCACACAAACTGGTAAAATATCGTCGCACAGATATCAAAGCGGATAAGTCCTCTTCACTTATCATGCCTAAGAAAGCACTGAATCTCCTCAAATCAAACTTACCTGGCGAACAAACACAGGTTACACTGAGTTATAACAGCTCATTCGCATTTTTCAGCTATAACAATGTGAAATTGATCTGTCGTTTGATCGAAGGTCGTTATCCTGATTATAACGCGGTGATTCCGCAGGAAAATCCGAATCGCCTCACGATAAACCGCGCAGATTTTCTGAATACATTGCGTCGTGTAATTATCTTCTCAAATAAAACTACGC
>JAYRVB010000205.1:0-2102 GCA_041918775.1 Chitinophagales bacterium | reverse complement strand
CCACTCACCACTCACCTTTCACGACTCCCTCACGATCAGGTAATTATTCTTGACATCAAGCACTTTTACTTTCGTGCCTTTCGTGATATAGGAGGCTTCGCTTTGAGCATCGTACCAGGCATTGTCGATCTCGATTTTGCCTGAAGGTCGAAGGTCGGTCATGGCTATGCCGATTTTTCCGATCAGGTTGGCCGGTTCATCGAAGATGGTGGTGTGATATCCTTCTTGCGCATTTTCACTGGTTTCCAGACTGAGTTTCCGAAATACACCTGATTTGAGGAAGCGCCCAAAAAAAGCAAACATGACCACCGCTGCCACGATCAGACTGCTGAAAACGATCAATAATGATTCTGTCAGTACACCCAATCCGGATAGTTCGAAATTTAGTCCGCTGTTGCCCACCATGCTCAGGGCAAGCCCGATAAATACCAATATGATCCCGGTGACACCCGCGACCCCAAATCCGGGTATGACAAATATTTCAGCCAGTAAGAGCAGTACACCGATCACAAATAACAACACCTCCCAATGTGCTGCCAAACCTTCCACATAGAGTGGTCCGAAATATAGCAGTGCAGCAATAATGGCGATGACCAGAGCAAAGCCGATGCCGGGCGATTGCAATTCGAAATAGAGTCCGAGGAAAATGAAAGTGATACATAAACCGCGCAACACCGGGTTCAGTAGAAAATTCATCACTTTGTCCATGCCACTCAAATGATGTTCCGATACCTCCGGGTTGTTAATCCCGGCCACGGCAAACACACCCTGAAGGCTAGCGGATTCCCCCTCACAGTAGTCGTGTAACAGCGCTTCCTTTGTGGTAAAGGTCAGGATCTTACCTGAATCTATGATGCCCGGAACCCCGCCTCCGCCTTGCACCATAGCTTCTGCTATCTCGGGGTTGCGACCTGTTGCTTCAGCAGTGCTGCGCATGATGCCGCGCATATAAGCCTGATACTTTTCGTCAACCAAAGCACCATTTTGATCTACTACGCTGGCAGCACCGATCTTGGCGAAGGGCGACATATAGATCGAATCGCAGCTGATAGCAATGAGGGCGCCGGCACTGGCGGCGTTGTTGCTGATGTAGCATAAAACGGGAATCGGGCAGCGCAAAAGCTTGATATGCACGCTATCTCCGGCATCCAGCATCCCGCCATAGCTATCCAGATCGAGCAGGATATAATCAGCATCCATGGCCAGAGCCTGCTCCAGGGCGCGGTCGACCAAACGCACAGTGCCCGGCATGATATCCTCATGAATAGCAAACTGATACACCTTTACCGGCTGGCTGTTATGCACATCCTGGGCGTTTTGGGCCTGTGTGGATAAGAGTACACTCAGGCAAAGCGCGGTGTATAACATGTAGGAAATCAGTCGAATACGCATGGTCTTCGCATTTAGTTTTGCAGGTGAACAAATTGTGCATAAACAATAATAACCCAAACTTTTGAGTTATATATGAGAGCACTGTATCAAGATAAAAAAACTGTATTACAGGATAAAAATATGAAGAGATTCTGTATCCTCATCCTTTTCAGCCTCTGGGTGTATAGTGTGGTCGCCAATCCGGTGATGGAGGGTGACTCTGTCGGCACTAAAATAGTGAACGGGAAAACATTGGTCGTGTATAAAGTGAGTGCCGGGGAGACAGCTTATGCGGTTAGTCGCAAATACAGCATTGCCTTCAAAGATCTGAGCGCTGCAAATGCGGGTGTGAATCTGGATGCATTGAAAGCCGGACAGGAAATCTTAGTACCTGCCAATTGGACGGCTACAGCACCGGTCAAACAAAATACGACAACAACAACTGCTGTCGTAAAAACTGAACCGCGTGAGGACATTGTACCTCAAAAAGCAAGCACAACAACTGTAGTAAAGGAACAGGTAAAAGAAGAAAAACCGGTGGAAGTGAGCAAAGTTGATGCAAGCGAAACAGTAACTACAGAAACACCTGCTACCAATACGGAAGCGCAATTAGCCACCACTGATCTGAGCACTGCCGAAGCTTCTGCACCTGTAGATAAGAATGCCAGTTTTGCACAGATCTACGGCAGCTACCTCAATGGAGAAAATATTGCCATGTCGGAAAAAGGTGT
>JAYRVB010000204.1:0-5647 GCA_041918775.1 Chitinophagales bacterium | reverse complement strand
TTTCCTGTTGTGTTTCTTCTTCCATTTCCTGCATGGAGCGATTGAGTTTTTTGTCGTCGAAGAAGAAAAAGATCAATGCGGCCAGCAAACCAAGTCCGAACCCGAATACACCGGATAAGCGAATACCTAATTCTTCGAAAGGGATCTTGTGAAAGATGCCGGCAAAATATTTACCGATGCCTTTATCGGCATCCATTCCGATGAGAATGGTAAAAATCACTAAGCCCAGCGTTTGCCCCACCTGGATAAATACACTGCGTACAGCAAAGAATGTGGCTTCGCGATTTTCATGTGTTTTGCGTGCATCGTATTGGGTGAGTTCGGCCAGGATCACCGGTGGCAAAATACCCAAAACGGCCAATGGCACTGACAGCACGGCAGCCAGCACATAGGCTTCGCTCACATTATCCATTCCGAAATGCCCTAACCAGCGTATGGATCCGAAAATGAGGGATAATAAAATCAGAGAGATCAGGATCAATATTTTTTTTCTGACCCTGCGCGCCAGGTAATAAACAATAGGCGACCATAACATGGCGAGTCCTACTGCAGTGGCCACCATGCCTGTGCCATGTTTTTCTTCTACATGTAAAAGGGCTTTTACATAATACAATGCCCCTGTACCGATGATGGTGAGGGAAATAAAATAAGTAAAATCTGCGACCAGATAGATCACCACATTGCGATTGCTGAGTACAGTCCGGAAATTTTCGTTGATGGATTTGGTAATGCGATTGGGTGTGATGTATTTATGCTCGCGTATAAATACCGGTAATAAGAGAAAGAGCCAGCCGATGATAAAGATGGTCCATATCGCATATTGGAAGGCATGAAATTTATCGTCGATATGCAACACGTCCTGATAAAAATTGACCAGAGCATTGGATGCGCTTGCACCAACCAAACCGAGTGTATAGGCGATCGATTGAAAAGTGGATAAACGCAATTTTGTTTCTGCGTTGTAACCGAATTCAGGCAACAGCGCATTATAAGGGATCACATAAAAGGAGACCGCCACATTATAAAGGATCTGAATGATGCCCAGCCACCAGATATTGACCATACTTTCAGTATGGGTGGCCGGTATCCATAACAGAATACCGGTAATGAGTATGGGTAGCAGCGACAAAGTCATGATGGGGATGCGTCTGCCGCGTTTATTGTTACTGCCGTCGCTTAAATGCGCAATGACCGGATCGATGAGTGCATCCATGAGGCGGGCACTCAAAACGATGAGCGAAAGGGCATTGATAAAACCAAAGATGGTGATCCTGGGGATGAGGTTTTGCAGTTCGGCATCGCCGGCAGGCTGGTAGAAATACACGATGATGCCTGCGTGCAGGTTTACCACGATACTCCAGCCGAAGATCCCGGCCACATAAAGCATTTGTCCTCTAAAGGGTAACCTTTCTGCCTGCATGTCGGCGACAAAGGTAAACTATTGACGCACGCAAAGAAAAGCCGGCCCTGTGTATTAACAAGGCCGGCTGTGTATAAGGTGAAATATGGGCTTATTTGATGTTGAGCGTGCCCAGCTGGAGGTCTTTGCCCTTCTCGGCGGAGATCACAAATCCCACACCCGGCATAGGAAAGCAGCTTGAGCTTTCGAGGATCACATCTGTTTCCTTACCGGCAAACAAGGTGGATTTTTCCCATTTGCCATCAGGACCAACGGCGACAATTACACCATTGGCCTTGTCTTTGTTGACCATATTTTTGCATTCATCGTTAGAACGGGCATTCCCGTTATCACGATGATCATTGTATAACAGATACAATGTACCATTGATATAAATATCCTGATAACTGTTGTATTTGTAACACATACGGGTCAACGCGTTGGTCCAGGTGTATATGGCCACAGGCCCGATACCGAGGATAGGAGCACTCTTGGTGGTCGATTGCAATTTAGGTACGGCGGTGATCCATTGAATATTCATCGTGTTATCAAATGTGTAAATGATCATGTGGTTAAAGGAATAGGTGCGCATTTCCATATTACCACTTACATCACGATAAATCGCTCTCTGCTCAGCGATCACATAACCTGAACCATCGGCATGCTGACGGATATCGCGGATCTCATAGGCGTTGATGTCATCAGAAGATAACCAGCCTTTATGGGTGATGGATGCGCGCAGGGTAGGGGTCACCTCCATCAGTTGCAGGTCGAGGCTCACCAGATCATCCACTGCTGTTGAAGCGATGAATGCCCCTTCAATGCCCTGACTTTTTCCTTTGTTGTTCAGGGTGTTGTAAAAACCGGATACCAATAATTTGTTATCATTTCCAAAGCGAATGAAAGCACTGGAGATGTATTTATTATCGATCTTGATCTCTCTGTCGTCGAATTTTCCGCTGGTGCCTGAAAATACGATGGCACGTGTGCTGTAAGCGGCCAGTTTTTTGCCTTCACCACCTTTCACTACAGCAAGCGAGATCACATTACCATTGTTATCCACTGCAGAAGAAAGCAGACCGAAATCGGTATCTTCATAGTCGACAGTAGAAGAAGTTGCCCACAGTTTTTCAAGGTTCTCGTAGTTCAATACGGCCACAGAGAATTTGGCGCTTTCTTTATTCGGCATGTTGTGGTCCATGGTCATCAGGATCTTTGAAGAATCGGCAGACAGGCGGTAGGTTACAGCTTCTGATTCGCGCGACTTTTCAACGGCAAATTTTGCCACTACTTTCGCTTTGGTGCTGGTGGGTTTACCTTCAGAGGTAAAGATCCAGGCTTTTACCAGGGTGGCACTTTGTTCCTTTTCGTATTCAGAGTTCATGATGAGCAGTTTGCCGTTGCGCATACTGATCATTTCTGCTTCAAATTTCTTCTCGCCGGTGATGAGTTCCGCTTCTGACTTAAAGGTGAGGTTGGCATCAAATTTTACCAGGAAGCCATCGCCGCCATCATATTTCAGGGTATAGTAATTGCCATCATGCCAACCAAGCGGCGCATACACGGCATCAGCGCTGGTGGATTTGGACGCTACACCCCATTGGAGGTCGTAGCCCTGAGCTTGCACAGTGCAGATCGCAAAGAGGAGCAGACCTGCAGTAAGCATGTTTTTCATAGTGTAATTTTTTTTCAAAAGTAGGGTATTTACCTCAGAAACCATGCGTTGGAATTCAGCGACATCGGGAATATCGCTACCTTTGGGGCCTCAAACACATCAACTTATGTATCGTATTCTCCTGAGCCTCATGGTAATTACCCTTACCCTTACCTCATGTAAATCAAAACTGGAAAAAAAAGACAAATCACTTGAAGAGATGCAGGATGAACCTGCAAATCCAGAGACATACCAACCGGTTTTAGCTTCGGCCGATGCAACGCCCATCTATAAAAAGATCAACGACAGTACAGAAATGCACCTTAACGTGTATTTCCCGGAGGGTGCAAAAGAAGGTGACGCCTATCCAACGATCATCTATTTTTTCAGTGGTGCATTCCTCACAGGAAGTCCTGCACAGTTTGAAGAGCATTGTAAATATTTTTCAGGCAGGGGTATGGTGGCCATAACCGCTGACTATCGCGTGATCAAGCGCAATAAAGGGAATGCACTCAATTGTATCTATGATGCAAAAAGTGCAGTTCGTTATATCAGAGAGCATGCTGCCGAATTATATGTAGACCCGAATAAAGTAGTAGTGGCCGGTGGTTCAGCAGGTGCATTTTTAGCCCTGACATGCGCTATCGACGATCCAAAATGGCAGGATCCAAACGATAATCCCGCAATTAGCTGTGTGCCAAACGCCATGGTGCTCATGAATCCTGTGGTAAATGCTGTTGAGCACAAGTTTCGTATTGAAAAATTTAAAGATAATATCAAGCAAAAAAATACAGAGTCGCATGCGGCAGAAGTGGATCCACTCACACATATCAAATCAGGTATGCCACCGGCGATCATGTTTCACGGAACTGCGGATAAGATCGCAGGCTATAAGTTCACACAACAGTATGTGAATGATTACACAGCCGCCGGCAACCAAATTGAACTGGTGTCTTACGAAGGACAAAAGCATGGCTTTACCGCATTGAAATTCGAAGATGGAAAATACTACCGAGAAGCACTCTATAAATCAGATGAGTTTCTTGCCAAACTCGGTTACATCAGCGGACCACCAACGATAAAGTTGGATGGGGAATGATGGGGGAGGAGAAATGAGGAAGGAGAAGGAGGGATGAGAGATGAGAAAGGAGATAGGAATGAGGAGTGCATATAAATGAGAAAGGAGTCAGTTAGCCACAATAGCCCTGACTCCTTTCTCATTTTTCCTTTCTCCGGTCCCCTTTACTGTATGTTCAGTTTCTTTTTTACGAGGGGTAAAATATCATCACCTTCCGGTGCCATGATGAGCACGCCGAGGGAGTTGTCGATCACGTGGGTGTAGCCGTTTTCTTTTGCTACCAGCTTTACGGTTTCCGTTGCGCTTTTAATGATGGGGTCGAAAAGTTCAGATTTTTTGGCGTCGAGTTTTGTCTGCATGTCGCCTTCAAACGCCTGAATGCGTTGCTCTAATTGCACAGCATCCTGGATCTTGGCTTCGCGTGCAAATTCGCTGAGGCCCGGGTTGCCCTGAATATCGTTTACGAGTTTTTGATATTCCATTACATAGCCCTGATACAGTGAATCAAATTCACGCGCATACGCAACGAGTTTATCGTTTGCTGCGATGGCTTCAGGCATGGATTCCAACAATTCCTGAGAATTGATATAGGCTATTTTGGTTTGTTGTGCCTCCAGGGTAAACGTGCACACAATGGCGGCAAGCAACAGGAAAATACGAAGTTGTTTCATACAAAGTGATTAAAAATGAAGGCCAAAGATAGGCAAATACGCAGAGGCTGCAAATCAGCGGTCGGCATAACCGAGTACCACCAGGGCTATCACGGGCAGCGGCACATCGCCTGAAATGGTCCATTCCTCCAGGGTATTAAAGCGCCACATGGGGCGCATGGTGCCTTCTTCGAGTATCCATTGCAGATCGGGGTTGCTGTCCCAAAATGGTTTGAGCTGCCCATCGCGCCAGATCCATTGCTGCTCCACATTTTGATTCCAGAAGGGCTTCATGATCTGCCCATCCCAAACCCATTCCGACTGAGCATCGGCCGACCAAACCGGTTTCAGATATTTTCCGTCGAAGGTCCATTCATCTTCTGGTCGGAACCCCCAATAAGGCTTCAGTACTTCACCATCCCAAATCCATTCAAAATAAGGCCCACGATCATAGGTTGGATGTATGAGCCCGCCGGCAGCTCCGAGCGAGTCTGCAGCCAATACCTGCAAATGTGCGCGCACGGCGTCATCCAATGCATAATGGCGGATATATAAATGCATGGCCGCTACGATCTGCACCTGAGAAGTAAATCGGCCTTCTATCACGCCGAGTATACTATCCGGATACCAGCCATGTGTGACCAATAGTATACTATCGTTTTGTGCCTGTAGTGTAAGCAGAATATCATTGTCTTTATCTACCGGATGGTCGCCTAAATACACACTGCTTTTCATGATGATGTATTGCACGGTTTTTCCATCGGCCTGAAATACCACTCCGGTTTTATTGCCCAGAATATCTTTTGCATCCACTGCAAAAACACTGGTGGTGCGTGTTGCGGTATCGCCACTGTAGATCATATTTC
>JAYRVB010000203.1:0-2494 GCA_041918775.1 Chitinophagales bacterium | reverse complement strand
ATAAAAAAGGATATGCCGTAGATGGCTCCATGCCCGATCCGCCATTATTTGCCGCACTGGAATTAAAAAAAGCACTCAGCGCCATTGGTGTAACCGTAGACAGACAGGTGACCACGGTGTATGCACTTCGCCGCGCAGAAATTCCCGTAAATCCAACACGCAGAATTTTATATACGCACAGCTCACCACCTTTAAGCGCCATTGTAACGGCGACCAATTTGAAAAGCAATAATTTATATGCGGAGTCATTGCTGAAAGCCATAGCCAAATATCAAACTGGCGAAGGGTCGCGCGAAAATGGTGCAGAAGCGATCACCAAATTTTACACAGACGCAGGCATTGATATGTCGGGCGTGCATATTGAAGATGGCAGTGGATTATCGCGCCTGAATTATTTCACACCAAAAGCAATGTGTGAAGTGTTGAACTATGCCTGTTACAGTACATCATTTCAATCCTTCTTCGCCTCGCTCCCCATTGCAGGGAAAACCGGTACCTTAAAAACCTTCGCAGACAATACTTCCGCAGAAGGCGACATCATCGCCAAAAGCGGTTCCATGTACAAAGTGCGTTCCTACTCCGGCTACGTAAAAACAAAAAGCGGCGAACTCCTCAGCTTCTGCATCATCATCAACAACTACAGCTACGGCAGCACAGAAGTAAAATCACAACTGGAAAAATTAGCTGTTTTGATGGCAGGATTGTAAAAAAGGCAGTTGAAGGTTCGAAGATTGGCGATCGAGTTGCATGATGGAATACAGCTTCGTGAATAACGTATCCGTAACACTAACCAGCTATCCCTGCACTCGTCTCACTACTCACTACCCACTACCCACTACCATCCTAGATGTCCCTATGCCGATTCGTGAACAAACTCAACCACAATGCTCTGGAAAAACGAAACAGGAAAGGCGAGATGCCGATCCATACCAGGGCTACCAGAATGAAGGCCCAGGTTGTGGAGAGTTGGAAGATGAAGTTGAGGATGGCAAAAACGATAAGGCTGGAGAATACGCCGATCGCGTAGCTTAAATACATGGAACCATAGTAGAAACCGGTTTCGGGTTCGAAACGAAGTCCGCAAGAGCTGCAGTGCTTGTGCATTTTTCCCATATTGCCTAAGTGGTAAGGATTGGGGTCTACAAACATATTTCCCTCTCCACACTTTGGGCATTTACCCTGTATGATGATACTGAACTTAGATCGTTTTGAAGCCATGCACAAAAATACGGCTTTGCAAAACAAAATAGACAAGTAGATTTGTGCGTTTAGTCACAAAGATGAAGCACACACTCGTCTGCCTCCTATGTATTTGCTGTTTGTCATTTACTGTGCATGCGCAAAAGTATGCCGACCTGTATGCACAAGGTAAATATGCGAAGGCATTCAAAGCAGCTGAAAAAGCGATAGATGCCAACAGCAAAGATCTATCCGCATTGCTGACCAAAGCGATGTGTTATATCCATTTATATCAGGATCCGGAAACAAACGCTGACTATCCTTCAGGTCCTTCCTCTGCGGTTTCGAGTTGGCAGTCGATAAAGCGGAAAGATAAAAGCGGCGACTTCCAGGCTGCACATCAGGCAGAAAAGGATACGATCCTATGGGAGGCTTATCAGTTAGCCGTAAACTGGCATGAGAAAGGTCAGGTCAAGCGCGCAAAATTGTTATTGGAAGACCTCCTGGAAATTGACCCGGCACCGGAATATTTTTATTTACTCGGCCGCATTGCTGAGCAGGAAGGATTGCATGGATTTGCTGTGCAACATTTTAATGATGCAGCAGCGAAAGTGTACGTTGATGCCACTAAAGGGATCAAGCCACAACCGGATCAATATCTAATGTTTGCAGATCTTGCAGATGCGGTAGCAGAGGATGATGATTTTATGAGTGCACTGGTCATTTATGCCAGAGGTATACGATTATTTCAAAGCAAAGAGATCAGTGATCGATGTTATGCTTTGGTGAGTGCTGCGTTGGAAACCCGGTTGCCGGGTTTTGATACGGTGTTTTCGATGACCATAGTGCGTTTTCTGGATACGATCCCAACAGGTGTTGTTGATGCACGAAGGTTCTATGAACTGAAATGGGCAGGTATACAACATCAGTATGCAGTGGATGCGCAATGGCATACTTACGACATGTATACGCGCGATCCGGAACAACGATTATTACAATTTGCCTGTGCCGATGCTGAAACAACGGTATTGGATCAGTTTTTGGAGGAAATGCAGGCTTATACGGCGGTACAGATGCGTTCGTCAGGCATCTATGTTTCGCGTTTACCCATCAAACTTACATATTGGATGCAGGGATATACCTGCATGTATCACAAATCGGCCGCAGAGGCTGAAACTGCTTTATTTGCGCGCTTTGATGAGGCACTGACGAAAGGCGTCTATAATTGGGCTGCTGCCTTGTTATTCAATTTAAATGGTTTGGATATCAACCAAAGCACCTTGCAGGCTGCGGAGAAGAAATTATTTGCGGGTTT
>JAYRVB010000202.1:0-2985 GCA_041918775.1 Chitinophagales bacterium | reverse complement strand
ATCAAAGAGGCATACGACAAACTGGATCCATGCTGTAAAGCACCGGAACACTGATCGTTTTACCGGGATTTGGATAAAATGGTGCTCGCTTAAGCACCAATGATGTCTAGAAAGGCTTTTTTGTACGTATCACTCAACGGGAGTCGCCTATCGGCTATGCGCACCCTGTCTTTTTCTATGGAGCTGATCTTTGCCACCGACACCATATAGGATTTGTGTATACGACAAATGATATGTTGTGGGAGTGTGGTTTCGAATTCGCGGAAGGTTTGTAGGGTCATGATACTTCTATCGGATAGGTGTATCCTGCGATAGTCGCGCATGCCTTCGATGTACAGGATATCGTCTAACATCACTTTTTCGAGCCGATATTCTGTTTTGATAAATAGAAAAGATTTTTCGGCGCTTACGGTTTTGTATTGTTGTTGCTTCACTTTCTCTATGGCTTGAAAAAAGCGATCGAAGGTGAAGGGTTTCATCAGGTAGTCACTCACGTTTAACTCATAACCTTTCAGTGCGAATTCCTGATAGGCGGTGGTGATGATTACAGCGCATTCGGGTTTGAGCACTTCCAATAGTTGGATGCCCGACATTTCTCCGAGGTTGATATCAACAAATAAGATGTCGGGTTGATGATTGCGCAGAAATACGAGGGCGTCAACGGCGTTGTCGAACGCAGCTTCGAGTTGCAGGTCGGGAAGTTTAGCGATAAATTGTTTTAATCGCTCTGCTGCCAGTGGCTCGTCTTCTATGATGATGCAACGCACGATGCTAAAGTAGTATTTTCAGGGTAATTTGATAGATGTTGTTTTCTTTCTGCAGATTAAGCGTGTGCCTGTCGGGGAACAGCAATTCGAGGCGG
Source organism: Chitinophagales bacterium (assembly GCA_041918775.1). Classification (GTDB taxonomy): domain Bacteria; phylum Bacteroidota; class Bacteroidia; order Chitinophagales; family BACL12; genus UBA7236. The sequence continues at coordinate 2,123 of JAYRVB010000202.1, read as the reverse complement.
CGACGGATGAGGCCATCACCCAGACCGCCCTGCTCACCGGGGAGTCCGCTTGCGGGCACATCGAAGTAGTGATTGGCACAAGTGAAGGTGATACTTTGTGGATCAACCGACAAGCGGATGTCGATAGCCGGATTACGTTTTTTATCACCCACGTGTTTGAATGCGTTCTCAATGAAAGGAATGAACAGCATGGGGGGTATCTTCAAATTGGCTGCTGTGCCTGATGTTTGAAAATGCACATAGTTGGGATTGCTGTTGCGGATGCGATGGAGATTGATGTATTTTTCTACGTATTCCACTTCGCGCTGGTAGGGGACGGTATTGGTTTTAGTTTCATATAACATGAAGCGCATGATATCGGAAAGCTGATTTAAATAGGTAGAGGCTTTTTCGGGATCTCTGCTGATAAGTACATCAATATTGTTGATGGTGTTGAACAGAAAATGTGGGTTGATCTGGCTTTTCACCAATTCGAGTTCCATTTCAGTGTTGCGTGCGGAGAGTTCTTCCTTTACACGGATCTCCCCATACCAGGTGATGAAGCCACGCATGACCAAGCCGATGATGCCGCTCAGGAGGGCGACAAATCCCAATAACAGAATGATGGTTACTGCGCTGGTAAATGACATTTTCGCGATAAAGAATTCGCCACCCAGGTACCAGGGTGCGGCACCTGAAAATGCGCCTAGCGCGCCCGCAATGATTCCACTTACTGGCAGGGCAATAAAAAAGGCAGCAATTCTGCGGGTGCGCAAAAATCTGTCGAACACCAAAAAATAATTCAGGTAGAAGCAGAACAAAGCCGGCAGAATAGTGGTACTAAACATAAAACGCAGCCAGTCTAACAATACCGGCATATCGTCTTTATTTTCTTCAGTTGCACCCGCGGAGATCAATGCAAACAGCACAAATAAAAGCAACATGAATATTGCCCAGTATCCGATGTGTAGTAATATAATTACATATTTTTTCATGACCTTACTGTAAAATTAACAGAATATATATCGTATGCATTGTATTTATCCGTTTTAACCCGTCAAATTTATTTTATCTGTGTTCCTTTTCATCACCCCTTCTCTCTTCGCGAAATATACAAGGCATAACTCACTGAAATGAACAACACAAAGTACCCCACACATAAGGCATACAAATGAATTTTTTCTACATACGCGGCATCGCTCATGATGCTGATGGAGGGATAGGTATAGGGTATCAAATATGCATATTCCCAATTGCCTGTGAGGATGAGTGAAGCGATGAGTAATAACAGACCCGAACCAATGGAGACAAGGAAATTTTTAAAATGCATACTCAACAAAAATTGTAAGCCGAGTACAGGCATGCAGATTAGGAATATTTTATAATTACTAGTAAAGAACTGATCGAATGGAAAAGTGGCGGCCGGTAAATGGCCATCGAACAGCAGCGAAGGGATGGCGGCCGACAGATACCAGGTAGTGTTGAAATACAGAAAGAACAATGCGGTCATGCCCAACAATACGATGAATTTCGCCAGAAAAATGTGGGCATAGGATTGCGGACTGGTATGTACCATTTTCCAGGTATTATTTCTGAACTCCACCTGAGTAATGAGGCTTGTTGCCAGAATGAGGCCCATGGGTAATAGAAATACCTGCATGTATTGCCATACCTGAAAAAAATAGTAGGTCCAGGCATTTGGCACTTCGGTGTACATATCAATGGTGCGATGATCTTTGAGCATGCCTGCCAGGAAGATCAGCGGAATAAATACACCGCCGATGAGACAAAGCCAGGATGCGGCGCTGTGTTTTGTTTTGAGCCATTCGGCGCGTATGCTGTTGAGTAGTTGCATATTAGTTTTGGATGAGGTTCATGAATAAATTTTCGAGATCATTTTTATCGGAGCACAGCTCTGCAACGCCAATTCCGGATGTAACGAGGTGCTTATTGAGCTGTATGCGTTGTTCGGTATTGAGTCCCGACATCACCAGATGGTTTTGTTCGATGCGATAAGGCAATTGTAATTGCGCAAGCAGGGCTATACTTTGTTCTATATTGTCTGTGTGCACGCGCGTGGTACTTTGCGCTTGTTGTGCTTCGCGGAGTTCCTGCATGCTGCCCTGAAAGCGCAATCTGCCTTT